>JAUXXY010000245.1 GCA_030684735.1 Bacteroidales bacterium
TCAAAGTCAAGGAAATTGGGAATGCCTGAAATGATTCGAAAGAAATTTAAAATTAATATACTCATGCTTGCGCTAACCAGGCTATTTAAATGGGGTGCCGGTGAGTTGTTGGTTATACTGGGGTTACTTGTGCTTATTAACAATTACTTACTCTACGAAAAGGTAACTATCAGGGCCGATGGCGAAGGGTACTATGACTATTTGCCAGCTTTGTTTATCTATGGGGATTTCCCAAAAGAAAATAGCAACGGTACTTCCATTTATTCCGACCGCATTAAACAACTGGGTTTCTATCTCGATGTTGATGGATCAAAACTCAACAAATACCCCGCTGGAGCTGCCGTTTTGGTTCTCCCGTTTTTCAACTATGCTCATCTTACAGCAAGGTTGCAGGGTTTTGAAAATGATGGATTTTCGCTGCCATATCAGGAAGCTATGTTTTATGCCGCTGTTTTTTATCTTTTTCTGGCCTTGATTTTTTTACGGAGATTGCTTTCCCTTTTCAATCTTTCCTGGCCAATAGTATTTATCGTGCAGCTCTTGGCTGTTTTTTCAACCTCTATCATCAACTATGTTAATTACGATCCCACATTCAGTCATGTGTATTCATTTTTTGCCGTCACGGCTTTTCTGTTTTTCACAAAATCCTGGTTTCTAACCCAAAAAACCGGGCATTTTTTGTGGGCTGCGACTTTTCTGGGTCTCATCATCATCTTAAGGCAGATCAATGTCATCGTCATTCTGTTTATTCCGTTCCTGGCAGGCTCACCAGGCAATCTGAAGAAGGGGATCATTACTGTATTCAAACATAAACCTGCACTCGTTGCCGGGTCGCTCATTCTTCTGTCAATCGTTTCGATTCAATTGTTATTATGGTATCATCAAACCGGCAATCTATTTGTCTATTCATATAAGAACGAAGGGTTTAATTTTCTGTCTCCAGCATTTTATAGCATCCTGTTCAGCTACCGTAAAGGTCTGTTTGTCTATACTCCGATTGCCTTTTTATCCCTAATTGGTTTACTTATTTTTATTAAAAACAAGCAATATTACCTGCTCTGGTCGTGGCTGTTGTTTTTTGTTATTTTCACCTACATAGTATCATCCTGGCACAGTTGGGTATATGGATGCAGCTATGGATCAAGAGTCTATATTGACTTCTATGCTATTTTCATGGTGTTGCTTGGAATCCTTTTTGAAGGCATGAAAAGGTGGGCAAAAGCACTGGTAATATTGGTCTCGCTGTTGACAATTCCTCTAAACATCATACAAACCAAGCAATACAAGGAATTTATTTTGCACTGGGATCAGATGAATAAGGACAGTTATTGGACTTATTTTTTGCGTACGGAGAAAAAATTCAAAGGGCTGTTATTTAAAAGGACATACTCTTTTAATGATCAAACAACAGAGATCGTTCACTCGGTTTCTCTTCCGAATGTTGTTGCCGAACCCAATACAATCACGGGGTTGTATTCGGAGTTTAGCCGTCAAATAGCTAAATTTCAGGATGTTAACATAATCCAAGTGGTTTTCGATAATGATTTTCAATTGAAACAGGATGCGCGAATGGAACTAAACGTCCGCGACTCTTTGACCAACGAAGCCTACTATTTTCATAATCATGCTTTCATACATTTTATTGAAAACGGGCTGAATCGTTGGCAAACAGGGATGTTCAACTATGAGTTCGCGCCCATTCGTACAGAAAATAACTGCAAAATCAATCTGCTCATCTTTACCGAAGATAAACCTGTTGAATTCACGAACCTAAAGATTAATTATCTTGTATATCGTCAGTAAACACAAGCATAGATTTCATATTTTTGACACATTAATTCCTTTTCGATGAGAGGCCAGTATTATTTCCAATACACCCGCACAAGTATTTTCTTGAACATCAAGAACCGCGATGATTTCAGTTAGGGCGCATTGCCCGACGAGTCATAGTTCTTTTTGTTCTATATTTAAATACTCATAATCATGGAATTTCCTTTTGCTGAAAGTTACAAGATAAAGATGGTTGAGCCCATCCGTAAAAGCTCAAAACCCGAACGCGAAACCTGGATCAAACAAGCCCGCTATAACCTCTTCAACCTGCGCAGCGAACAGGTTTTTATTGACCTGCTTACCGACAGCGGTACCGGTGCCATGAGCGACCGCCAGTGGTCGGCCATGATGCTTGGCGATGAGAGTTATGCCGGCGCCTCATCGTATTACAAAATGAAAGATGCCATCAAAGATATCTTTGGTTTTGATTTCTTCCTGCCAACTCATCAGGGCAGGGCCGCCGAAAATGTACTCTTCAGCGTGATGGTAAAACAAGCCAACCTTATCCCCGGTAATGCCCATTTTGATACTACCAAGGGCCATATTGAGTTTCGCAAGGCCTTTGCCGTAGATTGCACCATTGACGAAGCCTCCGATCCCACCCTTGTTCACCCCTTCAAGGGCAATGTTGATCTTGAAAAACTTGAATCAGTATTGCGATCGAACCCGAAAGAAATAATTCCTTTTATCATCGTTACCATCACCTGCAATACCGCCGGGGGTCAACCTGTTTCGATACAGAACCTGCGCGATGTAAGGGCGTTGGCCAATCAATATGGCATCCCTGTGATCTTTGACGCCGCGCGATTTGCCGAGAATGCCTATTTTATCAAAATCCGCGAACGGGGCTACGCCAACAAAACCATCCGTGAAATCGTGCAGGAAATGTTTAGCCTGGCCGACGCCATGACCATGAGCAGCAAGAAAGACGCCATTGTGAACATGGGTGGCTTCATCGCCATGCGCGACCCCGAGTTGTATCGTCAGGCCAGTGTATACAACATCATGTTCGAGGGTTATGTGACCTACGGTGGCATGTCGGGACGCGATATGAACGCATTGGCACAGGGCCTTTACGAAGGTACTGAGTTCGATTATCTTGAAACACGCATCAGGCAAGTGGCTTACTTGGGCGAGAAGCTAAGCGGATTTGGCATCTCCATCATTCAACCCACTGGCGGCCACGCTATTTTTGTGGATGCGTTGAAATTTCTACCCCTTGTGGCACGGGAAGAATTTCCAGCCCAAACCCTTGCGGTTGAATTATATCTCGAAAGTGGAGTTAGGGGAGTTGAGATGAGTACTTTGATGGCAGACCGTGATCCTGTGACCCGCGAAAATCGTTTTCCTGAACTCGAACTGGTACGTCTGGCTATCCCGCGACGTGTTTATACAAACAACCACATGGATTACGTAGCTACTGCCCTAGCCAAAGTTTATGAACGCCGGACCAGCATCACCCGTGGGTTGCGAATCGTAAATGAAGCGCCCATCCTAAGGCACTTCACCATCGAACTGGACCGATACATTTAGTGTCTCCCGCGGTTTTTGCCGCAGCCAATTTACTACAGGAAAGTTTTTTTAAATCCTATTGTTTTATTACCAACTCCTTCGTAGAAAGCAACCCACAGGCAGCATCAATATCCTGCCCGCGCGACTGGCGTAAGGAGGTCATGATGCCTTTGGCTTTCAGTGCTTCGCGAAACCATTCAATCGTATGGTCGTCGGACGATTGCAGCGTTGTGCCCGGAATGGGGTGAAACTTCAGCAGATTTATTCGGCAACGGATGCCGTTGAGTATGCGTGCAAGTTCCTTCACATGAGCCGGAGTGTCGTTTAAACCCTTGAACATGATGTACTCAAAGGAAACTCTTCGCTGTCGCGAGAAATCGTAGCTCCGGATGGTCTCGAGAACTTCTTTCAACGAATAGACATTCTGAATAGGCATGAGTTTTTTACGGTCTTCCTCAAAAGGGGAATGCAGGCTCACAGCCAGGTGGCACTGGCTATGCTCGAGGAAGGTTTTCATACCAGGAATAATGCCAATGGTAGAAACAGTTATGCGCTTGGGACTCATGGCAAAACCCCATTCGGCGCTGAGTATTTCAAGACTTTTCATCACAGCATCGAGGTTGTCGAAAGGTTCACCCATACCCATATAAACAATGTTTGTGAGGAGGTACCTTTCGGGAAGACTGTGAACCTGGTTCAGTATCTCACCTGCCGAAAGTTGCCCCTGGAAGCCTTGCCTGGCTGTCATGCAAAACAAGCAACCCATCTTGCAGCCCACCTGCGTCGAAACACACAAGGTGTGGCGGATTTTGCCGGGAATATAGGCTGCTTCGATGAATTTTCCGCTCTCCGACCGGTATAGATATTTTTTTGTGCCATCAATAGATGCTTGCTCTTTCACAGGATTTGACAAGCCAAGATCAAAATGCC
>JAUXXY010000251.1 GCA_030684735.1 Bacteroidales bacterium
TGTTGAATACTTGGTACGCACAAGTTCTTCAATGCGTTCATAGTCAAGTTCATCGAAACTATAAAGTGTGGCGTCCGGGTGGCTTTTCAATACATGGTTTAAAACAATATCCATGAAATCAGTAATTTCCATTTGACCAGGTAAATGGTAAGAGATGTTTTTAACCTTACTGCGAATTGATTTTACAGCTTTATCGCTGAATTTTTCGGAATCAATTGTTAGGGCCTGATTTATCATTTCCAAATCGCTATCAAAGAGCAAGGTCCCATGATGCAGTACACGGTTTTTGTACACATGCTCGGCGTTGCCTGAAAATTTCATACCATTGATCTTCAAATCATTGTGCCCTTCGAAACGGGCATCCACTCCCAAGTTGACAAGCACTTCGAGGATGGGCTTCGTAAAACGCCTGAAGTCAACCAGTTTATCTTTTTCACCATTCGCGACAAAGCTAAAATTGATGTTTCCCTGATCGTGATACACCGCACCACCACCACTGATGCGCCTTACAACCCTGATTCCGTGTTCTCGTACAAAATTATGATTGATCTCGGCCAAGGTGTTTTGGTGTTTGCCAACAATAATCGAGGGCTCATTACGCCATAGCATGAAGCAATCGTCTGTAAATGATCGAAGCACATACTCTTCGGCCGCCAGGTTAAACCAAGGATCGGTTTCATTTCTATTGATGCACAGCATGATTTATTGAAAAGTTTGTTGACCAAAAGTAATGAATTAGGGTGTAACTATGCAATTCACCTCCAGCAGAAACATATTCTCATTAAAGAACGCAAAATACAATGGCAGGCATAAGCGTTTGCATGTTTTGAGTATTTTTGTGCAGGATGTAAGTTTGAAACCAACAAATCTGATAATCAAATGATCCGTAGGCATTTATCTTTCCTTTCTTTAGCTTGTTTTGCCCTCATCCTTTCGCCCCTGGCAGCACAGGATACATTGCTGCTTAAAATTATTGTCACCACCGATATACACGGACATATTTTACCTTTCGACCTGCTCGAGAACAAAACAAGAACAAACTCATTGGCACAGGTTCAGGCATTTATTAAACGTGAGCAACAAAAAGGCACTCACGAAATCATCCTTCTCGACAATGGAGACATCTTGCAAGGCGACCCTTTCATTTATTATTATAACTTTATTGATACTGTTGGGGTTCACCCCCTTGCCAGCGTGATGAATTACATGAGTTTTGATGCCGCTACGATTGGTAATCACGACATTGAAGCAGGTCATGCGGTTTACGACAAGCTACACAAGCAATTTAATTTTCCTTGGTTGAGTGCAAACATCATAGACGACCATACCAATCTACCCTATTTCAAACCCTATACCATACTCGAACGAAAAGGGAAGCGAATCGCCGTGCTCGGCCTGTGTACCCCTCTGATACCTCAATGGTTGCCCCCAACCTTATGGGCAGGTATGCAATTTGGCGACCTACTTTCGACGGCACAAAATTGGGTACATTATATCCGAAAAAACGAAAAGCCCGACCTTCTGATAGGTTTGTTTCACTCTGGTGCTGAAAGAGTACCTGAAGAGGAAGGTAAATCCCCTGCCCTGGTTGAAAATGCAGTTAGGCTAATTGCTGAACATGTTGGAGGTATTGGTATTATTTTCAGCGGGCATGATCACCGTAGGTGGAATGAGTTCGTGTCGAGCCCTGACGAAGATTTTACACTAATACTCGGAGGTGGAAGCCATGCCAGGGCAGTTTCGGTTGCTACCATATCAATGATTTCGAGTAAGGATGGTCTAGCGGAGCGCAGGGAAACCAGGGGAGATATTATTGAAGCTGACCGCCTGCCAGCCGATCAGCAATTCACAAACCTGTTTCAGCACCTGTTACAGCCAGCCAGAAAATTTGTCACTCAACCCATAGCCATCTTGGCCGACAGCTTGCGAAGCCGTGACGCACTTTTCGGCTATGCTCCTTTCGTGGCGCTCATTCACCAGGTGCAGCTTGAAACTTCAAAAGCAAAAATATCCTTTGCAGCACCTCTTTCGTACGATGCCATCATTGCACAAGGACCAGTTACATGGGGCGAGCTTTTCAAACTTTATCGCTATGAAAATCAGCTATATGTGATGCAGTTGAGTGGCCATGAAATTAAAGCAGTACTCGAATATTCCTATGGAAAATGGATGAACCGTATGCAAGGTGCGAATGATAATATGCTGAATTTCAACAAAAGATCGGATGGGAGAATAGAAGTCACCCAAGGAAAAAGGCCCCAGTTGGCCACACCTTTTTATAATTTTGAGTCGGCTGCTGGTGTCAATTATGTGGTTGACCTTTCGAAACCTGCTGGCCAGAGGATACGAATCAGGTCACTAAGTAACGGGCAACCATTCGTGCTGGATGAAACCTACAACGTAGCTGTTAACTCATATCGCGGCAACGGGGGTGGTGGTCACCTCACCGAAGGTGCCGGAATAGCACATGAAGACCTAAATCGCCGGATCAAGTGGTCATCCGATCGCGACATGCGTTTTCTCATGAAAGAATGGTTCGAAAAACAAGGAGTCATCACGCTGCCAACCCTGCAAAACTGGAAAGTTGTTCCTGAGTTGTGGGTTGAGCAAGCCAAGTTGAAGGACTACCAATTACTTTTTGGAACCATCCCTTAACACATTGAATTACAATTTTTTATATATATTCAATGGAAAGCAACCGTCAATGCCCCTTTTGTAGTGAACGGATAATGAAATATGTATTCGACGAGTCGGAACAATTCAAGGCTGTGTATAATCGCGCCCCAATTTTGCCGGGGCATTCGA
Organism: Bacteroidales bacterium; assembly: GCA_030684735.1. Lineage (GTDB taxonomy): Bacteria > Bacteroidota > Bacteroidia > Bacteroidales > JAAYJT01 > JAAYJT01. The sequence goes on from JAUXXY010000251.1 coordinate 2,806, forward strand.
TGATCATTCCCAAAAAGCATATTGAATCGGTGTTTGATTTTACTGGGGAGGAATTTTCTGAGTTTTTTAGCTTCGCACGAAAAGTTACCCAATCGCTCCTTAAAGCTTTCGAAACCGATGCATTCAACTGGTCGTTGCAGGAGAAAGAAGCAGGCGGGCAAACAGTTGGGCACTTACACCTGCATATCATCGTCCGCAAGCAGCACGATCTGGGCAAACCCGGCGACTGGTATGCCATGCTCCAGCAGAGTCAGAATCAGCATATTGATAGTTTAGAAAGGGCTGCTGTTGATGATGAAACACTTCTAGCCACCCTCAGCATGATAAAAAATTATCAATAGCTACTCATGCTTCTCAACGACACCTTCAAAACCATTGCAAAAAAAAACGAAGCGTTGTACAAAGACAAAGGCAGCCGTTTTATTGCCCTGGCATTTTCTGTGAAGGATGAAGAGGAAGCAAAAAAACTGCTGGAAGATATAAAGAAGCAATATTATGATGCGTGTCATCACTGTTACGCTTGGGCAATAGGCCCCACACGCGAATCGCAGCGCATGAACGACGACGGTGAGCCCAAAGGCACGGCAGGTAAACCCATTTTTGGCCAAATACTTAGTTTCAATCTTACTAATGTACTTATCGTGGTAGTAAGATATTTTGGAGGAATAAAACTTGGTGTCAGCGGTTTGATAAAAGCTTATAAGACAGCCTCGCGCCTGGCTCTCGAAAACGCAAATATTCAATCTGTTACCATACATGACTATTACAAAGTTGAATTTGAGTACCTGTATATGAATGATGTAATGCGATTGTTGAAAGAAGAGAGCATTATCCCCGAGGAGTTTTTGCATACAAACTGCTGCCAAGTAGTGATAGCGATACGAAAAAATAATACTGACCTGGTCATTCAAAGATTAAAATTAATTAAAACTATAGATATCAGATATTTAAGGTCGTTATATAATTAAATTTAACACATGCGATCGCCGCCCGATATACAACTAAAAAAGTAATAAAACAAGAGAAGAAAAATTTTTTTCTTAACTATTTTAATTGCAATTTTGTTGAAAAATCAGCTTAGCCAAGCTGGTTTATTCACAGAAAGCTGGTTTGACTCTGTGGTTCGGTCTTTTAAGGATTAGATTTATAGACTCTAAAGATTTATATTGCTCGACAAGCATGAAACAGGATCACAACACAGTATGGGAGAATTGCCTCGAAGTAATAAAAGACAATATCAATCATCAGAGTCTAAAAACATGGTTCATGCCAATCAAGCCTGTACGGCTTGAAGATAATGTATTAACCATTCAGGTTCCAAGCCAGTTTTTTTACGAATGGCTCGAAGAGCACTATATAAATTTACTTAAGAAGATTATTAGGAAAGAACTAGGG
>JAUXXY010000252.1 GCA_030684735.1 Bacteroidales bacterium
AACGTGATCCCTCTAAATGCGAAATCTATCTCGTTGAAGGTGACTCGGCAGGTGGCACTGCCAAACAAGGGCGCGACCGTAGTTTCCAAGCCATCCTGCCCCTGAGAGGCAAAATATTGAACGTAGAAAAAGCGATGCAGCATAAAATCTTCGAAAGCGAAGAAATCAAAAACATGTTCACCGCGCTGGGCGTTTCGATCGGTACAGCAGATGATAGCAAAGCACTGAACATTGACAAGTTGCGGTATCACAAAATCATCATCATGACCGATGCCGACATAGATGGCAGCCATATTGCCACACTTATTCTCACCTTTTTCTTCCGCTATATGAAAGACCTTATCGAGCAGGGATACGTTTATATCGCCACTCCCCCACTCTACCTTATTCGAAAAGGCAAAGAAGAACAATACTGCTGGAACGAGGAAGAGCGCCAGTTGGTCGTGGCCAGGTTTTCATCAAATGGAGACGAGAAAGGTATTCATATCCAGCGGTATAAAGGTCTTGGCGAGATGAATGCCGAACAGCTATGGAACACCACCATGGATCCTGTTACCCGTACACTGCGCTTGGTGGCCATCGTATATGGCTCCGAGGCCGACCGCATTTTCTCGATGCTTATGGGCGACGAGGTTCCACCCCGCCGCGAGTTCATCGAAAAAAACGCCAAATACGCCAATATTGATGCCTGACAAGGCTGGAGAGACCGCTCTCTAAAGCTAATTCATTGCATCAATTCTTCTGGTTCAAAGCAGTAATAATTACCCTACTCCAATTGCACTTTTCTATAGTGTACTACCAATACAAGTGCTGTATTTATTTTCTTTGCCATGGATTCATAGATGTAGCAAATTGATTTGCAGGCATGACATGAACAATACCATCATTGTAACCAAGCTCATCCTGTTGGTCAAGGGTTATGATATAGCCTTCCTTCATACCAAAAAACTTCATAGCTTCTTCAAGTCCTTCCATCTCCCGTTTCAAATTATCATGATTGAGCACCTCACAGACCTGTATCAGCATTTTGCATTGCCGGTTTTCAAAAACCACAAAATCACATTCATGATTATCACGGAAATAATACACATTGGATTGATGATGTCTCAAGAACAAGTAAACTGCATTCTCTAATAACTTACCTCTGTCCTCCCTAAAACTAAGCGTATTGGCGTTAATTAATCCAATGTCAATAGCATAAACCTTGCGGGGATTCACAGAAATACTTTTTGCTGACCAACTGAATCTTGGAAGGAAGAAAAGCAGATAACTGTCTCCAAGCCAGGAAAGGTAATCTGAAACGGTATTTGCCGAACCTATTGAGAAGATTTTTCTAAGATTATTATATGAAAATTCTTTCCCAATGTTTGAAAGTATATAGAGTGTAATATCCATCAGCTTTCGGGTGTTTCTTATCCCGTACCTGATTGCGATATCCCTGAAAACAATATCTTTTAGCATATTTTGTAATACTTCAGGGTTTTCGCTATCAAGGTATTCCGGAAAACCGCCGTTGCGCATGTATAGACCGAATGCGTTGGCACTGTTGTCAAGCAGCCTGTATCTGAGAAATTCTTCATACGAAAACGGAAAAAGCTCGTGTCGAATATGCCGACCTGTGAGCCTTGTACCAAGCTCTTTACTCAATAAAGTGGCATTTGAGCCTGTGATGTAAACCTTTTCGTTGCGTTCGTGCAATTGCCTGATGAAAACCTCCCACGAAGGCACATTCTGTATCTCATCGAAGAAATAGGCCTCAATTCCTTTGCCGATAACTTCATCCAGTTTAGAAAAATCACCTACTTCAAAACCGTAAATCCTTGCATCTTCAAAGTTGAAGTAGGCAGTTTTCTGATAACCGGTTTGTATGATTTGCTTCATCAGGGTACTTTTTCCACACCTTCTCACCCCTGCAATGACTTCGATATGCTGGCCGGCAGGTTTAAACTGTTGAAGAAACTGTCGGTTTATTATTCCACTTTTTAATACCAATTGCTCACGCTGAGCATTGAGCGCTAATTCAATATCCCTTTGAAGTATCATCTTTTCAGTTGCTTAAAGTTTACATTGCAAATATAAGAATGTTTATATTATTAACGAAAACTATTACTGATTGGTTTTATGTACTTCAACTTCCGGACTACAATTTGTTCGCGCATGTAAACATATCTATAACCCAAATTGAGCGGTTCGCACTCAATTTGGTTTATAGATATTTATCTTCCCTAACGCAACATGTTTGAATAATAACTTGCTTCATGTTCAAGGAAATTATCATGATATGATCTTGCTGACTTAGTTTCCATAATGTATGTGATTCTCAGCGGGATGTAGTGAAATTCAGGATAAATATGCCGGTTTAACCAATGTATTGTCTTATTCTTTCCTGACAATTTTGATTTGGGTTTAAATAAATGGACTTACTCATTTAGGTAATATTATATTATTCCAGCCCACATGTCCGTGATGCACCATCCTGCGAAAAAGGTTATCGAAAAATAGTTTCTTTATGAATTGACCTATTGAGCCGATAGAAAAATTCGTCTAAATATTTTTGGGTATGCCCTTTATCTATATGGGTTTGAATTGTTCTTAACCACGTTTTTAAATTACGAATAATGGTGTGTATTTCTTTGAAATTCATACCTGCCATACTTTTCTCTTGTTCTATACTATACGTTTTGGATAACTTTTTGTAGGCTGACCATTCATCGGTTTTGATTTGTGCCGTAGTGCCAATATGCTCGGAAAATATTGATTCTATTGAGTTTGCAGAGTAATCATCTATGACTTTGGCATATCCTCTTTTTATTTTTCCAGTATCGCTTACTTCTACAGCACATACCACTTTTGTTTTCTTTGTATCATAGCTTCTTCCTTG
>JAUXXY010000253.1 GCA_030684735.1 Bacteroidales bacterium
TTTTATTTTATTTTTGTGGTAAAGTTATAGAATTATGTTTTGCAGTATTTATGTAAAGCATATTTTTATAACTAATTAATAATTAAGTTATTAACAAAAATCTACCTACTAAATAAATAGAAGGTGAAGAAATATTCCCTCTGGGATATTTGAGGAATGGAGGATTACGGAAATGGATAGAGAGTTTAGCGTGATTATAGAAAAAGATGAAGACGGATATTTTGTAGCTACAGTACCCTCGTTGCGAGGATGCCACACGCAGGCAAAATCTCTCGACATCTTAATGAAGAGAGTCAAAGAAGCTATTGAACTTTGCCTCGAGGTAGAAGACCCCGCAGCCACCGAATTCATTGGAGTCCAACGTGTGGCAGTTACCGGATGAGCGACATTCCCGCTGTCACGGGCCAGCGTCTCATCAAGGCTCTTCGGAAATTTGGCTTTGAGGTCATCCGACGTAAAGGCAGCCATAATTTCCTTCAGCATGTTGACGGCAGGTGTACGGTAGTACCTGTACATGTAGGTGAAACAATCGGTAGGGGCCTTTTATCCCAGATCATTCGTGACTGTGAAATCTCAGTAGAGGAATTGAGAAAGTTCCTCTGAGCGAACAAAGCGCTCCATAACGGCAGGTAAGCTTGGTTGTTAACCCATAAAATCAATTTCGGTTTTTTTATAAAACAATTGGGCATCACTTTATCAATAGGGCTAATGCATATCCAGCCCATGAAGCATATAGATCATGTGCTTGATGCTTTTAAATATTTCGCTGGTGTATTCATCTACAGCCTTTACACTGCCGGGCATGTTGAATACCAGCGAATTTCCCATTACCCCGGCCACAGCCCGGCTGAGAAGGGCATTGGGGTTTTGCTCACCGTATTTCAGTCGAATCATTTCCATGATGCCGGGTATCTCCTTGTCGAGCAAGCTGCGGGTTACATCGGGTGTGATATCGCGGGGGCCGATCCCTGTGCCACCGGTGGTGAAGATGATATCCACATTCCTGTCTCTGGCTGTGGTCAGTTTATGCCGGAGTTGCTCCGGATCGTCGGGGATGATCTCAAGTTCACAATGACTCTGATAACCGATTGACTGAAGATAGCTTTTGCAGGCCTCCACAGTGCGTGGGCCGCTCCTGTCCTCATATTCACCACGGAATGCACGGTCGCTCAAGGTAAGCACCAATACATGCACTAACTTCGGGTTGGTGCCTTTCTCTACAGAAAAAATGACTGAAGCAGCTTTGATTTCTTTTTTCTGATCCATCGCAAACAGGTTTTATGCCGTGTTGGTTTTTGATTTTTCGAGCAGGCGGATGTTTTCGATTACCATCTCTTTATCCACAGCTTTACACATATCATATACGGTTAGCAGGGCCAGCAGGTCAACAATAGCCCGGCGCACCAGTGGCTTACCACTGGTGATCCTCGCATTGGTTATGCCCAGGTTGCAACGGTCTGTAACCGAGATACGCAGATAATTAATCGGGCGCTTATATTTGTCGAACACGAACTTTTTCTCCTTTAACAATATGTGTAACTCCCTGTAGAACGAACATCATGGCTTGGGCATGGGTCAACGCATTAATGTGCGCTGACCCATGATATTCAACAACTTCGGCCTCGCCGGCCTGGTTAATGCGTACCGGAATGATCGTCAGTCGTTCCGATTTTTTCCGATGATAGTCCTGGGCCAGCGACACCAGGTATTCAGTGGGCTGATATTCATGCCCCATCATCCGGTATATCGCCGGCTTCACCAACAGCTCAAACTGGTTGAATGACGACACCGGATTGCCTGGCAGGGCAAAGCAAACCTTGCCTTCGGGGTTAGTTGCAAAAATAGTGGGCCGGCCGGGCTGAACCGCCAGGCTGCGGAAATGAAAACGAAAGCCCGCTCGCAGCAAGGCATCAGGTACCCTATCGTAATCACCCATGGAAATGCCACCCGTAATTATCAATAAATCATTTTCTTTCAGCACATTTATGACAGCTTCGAAGGTTTTGATTTCCTGATCCTGTATAATGCCCGGGTAATGCACTTCGACCGGCAGCCGTGCCGCCTGCGCCATCAGCTGCCAGGCGTTGCTGTTGCGAATTTGTGAGGATGATGGTGTGTTTTCAGGCTCCACCAGTTCGTCGCCGGTGGCCATGATGGCTATCCTGACTTTTTGGCTCACCAAGGGTTGTGCACAGCCAAAAGTGGCCAATACTGCAATATGCTGGGGTTGTATCAATATGCTTTTTTGGAGAACCAGCGCATCCTTTTGCACATCCTCGCCAAGATAGCAAATGTTGCGAGATGTCTTTTCCTTTACAAAGCGGATAAATCTCTCCCCTATCGCTTGGGTATCTTCTATCATTAGAACACAGTCGGCTCCTTTGGGCATTTTTGCACCGGTCATGATCTTGGCACATTGGTGCGATCCAATGGTAATCAATGGTTCTTCGCCGGCGGCGATAACAGTGATCACTTCCAGCACATTGCCAATGTCCTCCATCCGACAGGCAAAACCATCCATAGCTGTCTTATCAAACGGAGGCATGTGGATATCGGCAATCACATCCTGTGCCAATACCCGGCCTGTGGCAGCAATTAGCCCAACATTCTCGCTTCCGACCAAGGGTAGATTATTTAATACGATCTGAAGGGCCTGTTCAAGGGTAGTCAGCATAGTTTTGCAACATTACTATCGTTGGTGCAAAGGTATAGAAATTTAGGGTTAAGGGTTGAGGGTCTATAGGTGGGCTGCTGGGGGTATAGGTTCTGCAAACGGCAAGGTAAGCTCCAGGAAATCAATCCAACTATGAACGCTATCTCAAACAAGCTTGTTATCTTTGTAACCAGCCGAAATAGATGATAACGTCTCATTGAGACCGGAGTTCCAAACATAATTTAAACCTTCATACCATGAAAAAACTACTTATGATCCTCATCCCTACCGGATTAATCTTGGGCGGCTTCTCAACCAAGCCCAAGGTAGAAGAAAATCCTTTCTTCAAGGAGTTTACAACTCCTTTTGGCATTCCGCCTTTTGAGAAGATTGACAATGAGCACTTCTTGCCTGCCTATCAAGAGGCTATTACACAAAATAAGGCTGAAATTAACGCCATTATCAACAATCCGGAACCACCTGATTTTATTAATACTATTGTGGCTTTCGGCAATGCCGGGATACTCATGCGGAAGGTAAGCCCGGTCTATAATGGTTTGAGGGGTGCCAACACCAACCCCCGCCTTCAGGAAATTGCCCGTGAGATTACACCTATGCTGACTGCTCATAGCAACGACATTATGTTGAACCAGGAGCTCTTCGGACGCATTCAGGCAGTTTACAACCAACGCGAAACTATGGGTCTGAATATCGAACAGATGCGTTTGGTTGAGAAAACCTACCAGGACTTTGAACGCAATGGTGCTGCCCTGCCCGATGACAAACGGGAAGAGTTGAAAAGCATTAACGAGCGCATGGCCATGGTTTCGTTGCAGCTTAACGAAAACCTGCTTGCCGAATCGAATGGCTATAAAATGGTTATTGATAATGAAGCCGACCTGGCCGGGCTACCTGCTGATGTGATTGTTGCTGCCACCGAAGCTGCCAGGAAACGCGGCAACGAAGGGAAATGGGTATTCACGCTCGACAAGCCCAGTTGGATACCATTCCTGCAATACTCCACTCGCCGCGACCTGCGCGAAAAGCTCTATCAAGCCTATTTCATGCGTGGCGACAATAACGACAAAAACGATAACAAAGCCCTTTTTGCCGAGCTGATGCAACTCCGCTCAACATACTCGAAACTACTAGGCTTTGATAACTACGGAGAATATTCCACTGATATCAACATGGCGAGAAATCCGCAAAATGTTTATGATTTTCTATACAAGCTCTGGAAACCCGCCTTAGTCATGGCAAAGAACGAACGCCACCAAATGCAGAATATCATGAATAATGAAGGTGGTGATTTTAAACTTGCTTCATGGGATTGGTGGTACTATGCCGAAAAACTCCGTAAGGAAAAATACGACCTCGACGACGAAGATCTTAAACCCTACCTCACACTCGACAATGTGAGGGAAGGTACCTTTATGGTTGCCACCCGATTATATGGAATACAGTTCTTCCCTCTGAAAAATGTCCCGAAATATCATGAAGAGGTTGAAACCTACGAACTGAAGGAAGCCGATGGCACCCACCTGGGCATCTTGATGATTGACCCCCATCCGCGTCAGGGGAAACGCGTGGGTGCCTGGTGCGGAACCTATCGCAGCGGTGCTTATGTGGATGGTCAAAAAGTACCACCCATTGTCACCATGGTGATGAACTTTACCCGCCCCTCGGGCGACAAACCCGCCATGCTGAGTTGGGACGAAACCAGCACCTATTTTCATGAATTCGGCCATGCTTTGCACAACTTCTTTGCCGATGGCCAATATCGTCGAACCAGCCGGAGTGTTCCACGCGACTTTGGTGAGTTGCCCTCACAGGTGCTCGAAAATTGGGCCGGCGAACCCGAAGTGCTGAAAATGTATGCCAAGCACTATCAAACCGGTGAACCCATGCCCGATAAGCTAATTGCCAAGTTGCAAAACAGTTCCCTTTTCAATCAGGGTTTCGCCACCGTCGAATACGTGGCTGCATCATTGCTCGACATGGATTGGCATACCATTCCCGCACCTGCCGATGTAGATGTAAATGCTTTTGAAAAAGCATCAATGACCCGAATCGGTCTGATTGATGAAATTCTGCCCCGCTATCGCACCACCTATTTTGGTCATATTTTCGGAGGAGGCTATGCTGCAGGTTATTATGTTTACCTGTGGGCTGGCGTGCTTGATTCGGATGCTTTCTATGCCTTCAAGGAATCGGGCAACCTGTTCAACCCGGAACTTGCCGCCAAATTCAGGAAGCATATTTTAGCCGAAAACTCACTGGGCGAAGGCATTGAACAATATGTGAAATTCCGTGGCAAGGAGCCTTCTATTGATCCTTTATTGGAGAAGAGAGGGCTGAAATAAATAAATTTAGTACTTAGAATTCTTGCATATAATTTCAAACAGCAACAGAATCCTGACATAAACCACAATAAACCTATGCCTGCAAAAAACAAACAATCCACTATCGCATGGATTATTTGGGCCCTGTTGTTGGCCATACTTGTGGTAATGAATTTGTGGATCATTCCTTCAGGTTCGAAAAAAATCATGGACTCCGCCGACAATCCGGCCTCTGCAAACCTGCTTGACCTGCAAATTGTTGGGTTCAGCGAAACTGAAGTTTATACGGTGCTAAATTCTTTGGGAGAAGAAGGCCGCAGGCAATATGCGCAATTTGCTTTACGCGAAGACTTCTATTACCCGCTGTCCTATGGCATTTTTCTGGCTTTTACACTTTATAGCCTGGCAGCATTTTGTTTGCGCCGTCGCATTCGGGTGCTCATTATTGCATTGATACCACTTATAGGTATGGCTGCCGATTATGTAGAGAACTTCCATATCCTCTCCCTCATCCGGCAATTCCCCGATTTGCACCCCGGCACTGTTCAAATTGCTTCTGTGGCCAATACACTCAAATGGGGGCTGGTATTTTTATCGGCAGGGCTGGTGTTAGTGTTTTTAGTATGGGGTTTAGTGCAGAAGTGGTGCCGTAAGAAATCTGTAAATCCACTAGGCTGCTGAGGAGCACAGTATCAATACTCCATTCAATAGGTCAATATTTCGTTTAATCCCTCTTTAATAGCAAGTAGTTGTTCTTTTGAAATTTCACCAAGCTTAAGGACTAGTCGTTCTTTTGAAATCGTTCTGATTTGAAAGGTAATTATCTCAGAGTCGTTTTCAAGGCCATTCACATGGTCTTTGGTAATCATAAGGCATCCTGTATAATTATTGATTTTTGAACTCAGAGGGCAAGCGATACCGACACCAAGATGATCGTTCATGGCATTGCCGCTTACAATAACTACCGGCCTGACACCTTGTTGTTGGCTACCCTTGACCGGATTCAGGTCAACAAGCCAAATATCGCGTTGCTTCATTCTTCTCCTAGTATTTTCAGGTAATCTTCCAGGCCTTTTTCAGCCAACGAGAGCATTTCCTTATCGCCCGCCGCCTTACGAAATGAATGGACATACTCGACTTGCTTTAGTTTATCAAAATAAGCCCTGAGTGCCCGCTCCATGATCCAGTTCTTGGGAACACTGATTTTTTTTGCATACTCATCAAGAAGTTTTAGGGTTTCTGCAGGCAAAGAACTGGTATAATTGATGGATTTCATAGTAAAATTTTTGCAAATATAATTTATACTTACGTTATATACGTATTATTTATACTTATTTCTTATGCCGAAAATTTTGCAACATATCGCTGCCCGAATAACTGAGGCTTAATCATGAAAGTGATTTTGCCTCAAAAAAGCCATAGATTTCATCCTGCGCCCTAATACTTACGACTGAACCAGTTTTACGATATTTATTGATGTCATCGTTGCTCATCGCCCGGGCTTTCACATTGTCGCTCCACTGTATGCCGAGCATAGTACGGAGTTCCTGCTGAATGTCAGCATCATAAATCGGGCAGGCTACTTCGATGCGGTTGTCGAAGTTGCGGATCATCCAGTCGGCCGATGATATGAAGTATGTTGGCTTACCAGTATTGCAAAAAACCAGCACACGCGAATGTTCAAGAAATTTATCTACGATACTGATGACCTCGATATTGTCGCTTATACCTGGAATACCGGGAACAAGCATACATATACCACGAATGATCAGCTTGAGTTTAACCCCCGCCTGACTTGCTTTGTAAAGTTGATCAATGGATTGAGGATCGGAAAGACTGTTGAGCTTGATGATGGCCCAGGCTTCCTTGCCAGCTTCGGCGTTTTTCATCTCCTTGTTTAGCAGTCGCAAAAAATAATTGCGCATTGCAAAAGGCGCTACCACGAGTTGCTTGAAATCAACCGGCCGGTATTTGGTCTCGAAAAGATAGAAGACTTTGTTTACCTCGGCAGTTATCTTTGGATTGGCGGTGAGCAGGCTGTCATCGGCATAGATACGGGAGGTTTGTTCATTGAAATTACCCGTGCCAATGGCGGCATAATACATATTCTGGTTGTTTTCCTTTCGCCTGATCAGCAAGAGCTTGCTGTGAACCTTCATCCCGGGAATGGTCCTGATGACCTTCACCCCCTCTTCGAGCAGTTTTTCAGACCAGTAGATATTGGCTTCTTCGTCAAATCGCGCCTGCAGTTCAAGAAAAACGACGACCTCTTTTCCGTTGCGGGCAGCATTGATCAAGGCATTGATAACATTCGAAAAGCGGGCAACACGATACAAAGTCATTTTAATTGCCCTCACATTAGGATCAATGGATGCTTCGCGAAGGAGGTCAATGATATGATTGAATGATTGATAGGGATAATGCAACATGATATCCTTTGTGCGGATGATGTCAAAAATGCTGGTGCCAAAAGGAATGTCGGGATGTGGCAGTGGCGGGGCAGGTGGATGGCACAAGTCGGGCCGTCCCAGATCGGGAAAGTACATGAAATCCTTAAAATTGTGATAACGTCCGCTCTTGGACACCGTGTCGTTTTCGCTGATATTCGTCTTTTTAAGAAGCATCTTCAGCATTTTGCCAGGCATCTTCTTATCGTAGATAAACCGTACCGGAACGCCGGCTTTGCGCTGCTAGAGGCTTTCGCTCATCACCTCGAGGAAACTT
>JAUXXY010000255.1 GCA_030684735.1 Bacteroidales bacterium
ACGTGATTCGCAGTCTTTTGAATCAAGGGGCTCCCATTGATTTTTTTGGGGTGGGAACGAGGCTGGCTACCGGCCTGGACGATGCTGTGCTCGACGGAGTGTATAAACTCAGCGCCAGCGATGGGAAACCTAGGCTGAAGATTTCTGAAAACATCGAAAAAATGATCATCCCGAGCATTAAAAAAGTTTTCAGGTTTATTGACGAGGATGGTAAGCTCTACGCTGATGGCATTGTGCTGGAACATGAAACGAGCATTGATACCATTTTCCACCCCTTCCAAACCGATAAATCTTCGGATGTTTCGAAATTGCAGTTCCGTCCCCTGCTTCAACAGATGATGAACCAGGGCAAACGTACGATGGCCCTGCCTACAGCAACTGAGGCCGCCACCTATACAAAGGTGAGCACTGCCCAGCTACCCGATGAGCATAAACGTCTTGAATTTCCGCACATTTACAAGGTAGGCATCAGCCGCAACCTGCTCGATTTGCGGACTTCGATTGTTAATGATATCAGAAACAAACTCAGGAAATAATATCAGAATTTCAATGAAAGCATTATTGATTGTGGACTTGCAGAATGATTTTTGCCCCGGGGGGGCACTTGCTGTGAAAGAAGGTGATTTAATCGTTCCCGTTGTGAATCAACTGATGCCGCACTTTTCGCTCATAGTGGCCTCGATGGACTGGCACCCCAGAAACAGCATACACTTCGAAAAATGGCCTGTTCACTGCCTACAGCATAGCGAAGGGGCGGCTTTTCATCACGACCTCAACAGCGAAAGGATTGAAAAAGTATTTTTGAAAGGCACTCAAAACCTTGATGATGGATACTCAGCATTTGAAGCCACCAATTTCAACCTTCCTGAATATCTCAATAACCACGATGTCACTGACTTATACATCTGTGGCTTGGCCACCGATTATTGTGTGAAAGCCACAGCATTGGATGCCCAAAAGCATGGCTTCAACACTTTCGTGATCACCGATGCCATTCGTGGTGTTGACGTGCATGCCGGCGACAGCGATTGGGCGCTTGAGGAAATGATCTTGGCAGGCGTTATACTTACTCATTCCTCTGCCAGCATTACCCCTGTCAGTCGTGGATGTGGTTGCTGCGGATGCTCTTAAACCAACATATCACCTGTAGAAGTTCTTCTATGTTTTTTCCGCCTAACATTTTATCTGTTTATTAAGTATGAAACGATCCATTTACATTACACTGGCTATTGTTGCGACTCTGATTTTGGTTGCCTTGTACTTTTTCGGGCGGAGCAGCAAGGACGAAACCATTGTGACCACCACTGCCAAACATGGTGAGTTCCGAATTGTGGTGACCACCACCGGTGAGTTGGAGGCCAAAAGCTCAGAAGATATTCATGGTCCTTCTGGTTTGCGTGAATTCCGTATCTGGCAGGTAAAACTCAACGACATCATCGCCGATGGTACCGTGGTAGATTCGGGTGCCTATATTGCGGCACTCGACCGTTCGGATCTGATGAACCAGATGAAAGACCTTGAAAATGAACTGGAGAAGCTCTATTCGCAACATACTAAAACCAAGCTCGACACTTCGATGGAGATGCGCAACGCCCGCGAAGAGTTGATCAACCTTCAATATGCGCTCGAAGAGTTGAGAATAAAAGCTGACCAGAGCATCTATGAACCACCTGCCACACAGCGCCAGATACAGATTGACCTCGAAAAAGGGCAGCGCGCTTATGAGCAAAGTAAAAAAAACTATGACCTCAAACATCAGAAAGCCCGCGCCAATATGCAGGAGGTGAGTGCTTCATTACAGCAATCGGAGCGCAAATACCAGATCATGAAAGAAACCATCAAGCAATTTACAATCTATGCCCCCAAGGCAGGCATGGTGATCCATAAGCGAAACTGGGATGGAACCAAGCAAGGCATAGGCTCAACCATAAACACCGGGTGGAACAATGTAGTGGCCTCGCTACCCAACCTAAGCGAGATGATAAGCAAAACCTATGTGAATGAGATAGACATAAGCAAAGTGAAAACCGGTCAACTTGTTGATATTGGTGTTGATGCCTTTCCCGATAAGAAATATACCGGCAAGGTGCTTGAAGTAGCTAATATCGGCGAGCAATTGCGCAACGCCAATGCCAAGGTGTTTGAAGTGAGGATTTTTGTAAACGAGAGCGACTCCATCCTGCGTCCAGCCATGACCACCAAAAATGCCATCATCACCGAAGTGATTGATGATGCAGTATTTGTACCGCTCGAGTGTATCCACACCCAGGATACCATCTCCTATGTTTACCGTGCCGGGCGCCAGGTGAAGCAGCAAGTGAAGCTCGGGCGAAGCAACGAAAACGAGATTGTGGTGCTCGAAGGTTTGAGCCAGGGTGATGAGGTATACCTTACCCCACCAGCCAACGGCAATAAATGGAAACTCATCAACCTGTAAAATACTGTGGAGCGTCACGCCTATAATCTGCAGATTGCCATCGAAGCGGTTTTTGCCAACAGGTTTCGTTCTATCCTCACGGCGTTGGGCATCATTTTTGGGGTTGCCGCCGTCATCGCTATGCTCGCCATCGGAAGCGGTGCACAGCAGGAGATACTGGAGCAAATCAAGCTGGTTGGGGTGAATAATATCATCATCATTCCTAAGAGAACCGATGATGCAGACCAGGAACAGGAACAAGCCCAGCAACGGGCTAAGA
>JAUXXY010000256.1 GCA_030684735.1 Bacteroidales bacterium
AATTTTCATGGCCAGTGGTACATTTATCAAAGAATACTCATACACCTTGCGACCATACATTTTAATATATCGCACCAACGGGTCGCCTTCAGGGGAATTCGATTTCCCGAGATAAAGATATCCTCCTTCCTCATGGGTATGTGATAAGGTTGCCGTTGAGAGTATTCCCGTTTTTTCATCCGACATCACACCTTCAAGGATACAGGCACCCGCACCGTCGCTGAATATCATGGTGTCCCGGTCATATTTGTCAACCACCCTCGAAAGGGTTTCCGCTCCAATCACAAGGCAACGCCTGGCAATTCCAGACCGGATAAAGGAATCGGCCTGTATCATGCCCTGAATCCATCCCGGGCAACCAAAAATGATGTCATACGGAATACACATCGGGTTTTGAATGCCCAGCCTGCGCTTAACCCGGGAGGCAATGCTGGGAACCATGTCTGGTTGCACGGAACCACTACTCACATCCCCGAAATTCTGTGCTACGATGATCTGATCAATGGTTTCACGTTCGATACCTGCACTGATAATCGCTTCTTCAGCGGCAAGACTGGCAATTTCCGAACAGGTTTGATCCTCACGCACCCACCGGCGTTCCGTAATACCGGTGATATCCTTGAATTTATTCACAACTACATCCCCGGGTACATCAATAAGGGTGTGATCTTTTTCAAAGAAAATCTGTTTGGTGAATTGGCTGTTTTTAATAAGGATTTCCGGAATATAACTGCCTGTGCCGGTTATAATTGTATTAAAATTATTCATGACTGACGAGAGTGATTGAAATATTCAGGTGCCAACTGAATGGCTTTCTAAAATACTGATAACGTGTATTTTATTCGAATTATTAGGTATTGGTTTAAAAAGAGTAATTTCGTTTTTGTTTTGGCTTGCAAAATTACTAAAAATCAGATTCCACACAAACGAATAATTATGCAAACCACACTCACGCTCACCAAAGATGGCTCACATACTTTGTTTGTTCCAAACTTGGGTGAGCATTACCATTCTATTCACGGTGCAATTCAGGAATCAAGGCACGTTTTTATCAATGCAGGGCTGAGGGCGTGCACGGCAAAAACACTTCATATCCTGGAGGTTGGTTTTGGAACCGGATTGAATGCCTTGCTTACGTTAATCGTATGCACCAAACATAGATTACATGCGAATTATACGGCAATTGAACCTTTCCCGCTGGCTGAGGAGACTTGGAAACAGCTAAACTATCCCCAATTACTAGCTAATCCTCTCGTCGGCGAAAGTTTTGTATCATTACATATAGCTCCTTACGGAGAGGTCGTTGCTATCAATCAACGGTTTTCGCTATACAAAACCAGGGAGGGCATAAATACGGCCACATTACAGAGTGAGCGATTCGATTTGATATTTTTCGATGCTTTCGGGCCTACCATACAACCTGAACTGTGGACAGCTGAGGTGTTTGAAAAGCTTTATAAAACATCTGCGAAAAATGGAATACTGGTCACCTATGCTGCCAAAGGCTTGGTGCGACGGAATATGACCGAGGCTGGTTATAGTGTTGAACGCTTGCCTGGGCCTCCTGGTAAGAGAGAAATGTTGCGAGCAACCAAACTTTAAATGCTACTGAACAAGGAATCCGTTGAAGTTTTTTAATGGAGCAGCATTAACCAAGACCTCGATCACCGCGGCCCAGGATGGACCCTGGCGACACCAGGCAATGAAGTGTTGCAGGTTTTCTTCCTCTCCTTCGGCTTCGATATACACCGATCCATCGTGCCGGTTTTTTACAAAGCCGATGATGTTGAGGGCTTGGGCGGTTCGTTGTGCATAAAACCTGAAACCCACATTCTGCACCCTTCCACGGATAATGATGTCGTAATGTTTCTTCATGGTTCCTGCGAATTTGAGGCGATCAATTTCTTGGTAATGAGGCGGTTTACGATATCAAACAATTGCAAGGGTTGCAAGGTCCGCCATTTTATATGGTTCAGAATCCCACCCATCGAAACATAATTATCAGCAAAAATGCCTCGAAATTCACCCATCACATAATCACGGATGTTGAGCAAGGCAATCCATCCATTTTCGGCATCTTCAACCCATTCCTGGTAGTAATCGTTCTCGGAGGCATGGAAGTTCAGTACATTTTCACCAATCAGGATAAACTTGCGAATGCCGCGATCAATCATATCATCAACTACATTTCGCTTCAGAAACATGATATCGTTATACAGGCAGTCGTTCCATTCTCCCAGCAGTTCTATCACACAGAAATTCAGGTCGTAATCGGCATAGAGAATTTTGAGATAGAGAGTTGACGACCCAAACCCGTCCCATTGAGGATGGATATAGTAATTATATATAGTGCTGGAACACAGTGCCTCGTGATATGGCCGCCCGAAAAAAGGGGAGCGATGATCTTCCGACGAGTCATAAAGGATCTTCCAGGCGGTGTAAGGTTCTATATCGTGCATAAATGCCCTGGGGTAATAACAAGAAAAGCCAATTAGCGCATATCAACCACCTCGATACCAGGATAATCCGAGATAATGAAAGTAAAATCCTTATCGGGCACGAGTTGATTGGTGGTGAACTTCTTAACGGTATAGCTGAAAACATTACCGTTCCCATCAAAGAGCTGAATGGATTTGAGTTGCTTTTTCTGCTTGGTGATTACCAATATTACCTTATTGAAGTTAGAGGCTTTTTTAGGTTGAAGTTCGATCTGCTGTTCTGTGCCGGTTTCTTTCAGCGATTTTGTTTTGTAGTCATCGCTCCACGACTGCAGGAAACGGGTAGGGGAGAACCCATCATCGTTTTGTTTGTGGTCGTTGATTTGAACCTCGTTTGCTTGCTCAAGAAATGTCCACACGGTTTTTCCATCGCTCGTGATTAGCTGATCGGCAATTTCGAGACGATATTTGTCGCCCTTTGAAGTAAGCACTCCGGTATATTTCTCATTGATTTTTTGTGCTTTGTTTTCCATCAGGTAATCAAAATCAATGCGCACGGAAGAATATGATTGGGTGATTTTTGCAACCTCGTCGAGTATGGCTTGTGCCTTCTTTTCTTGGGCAAGCATAGGAGCAGTGGCTGTTAGGGTTATCAAAAGTATGAACAGTAGAATATTTTTCATCGCCTTGCTATTTTAAATGAAGATCCTTCAAAAACTGTTCCAAAGCGAATTCGTTGGCAATTCTTACCTCGCGGGCTTTGCTTCCTTCGAATGGTCCCACGATGCCGGCCTGTTCCAGTTGATCAATGATACGTCCTGCACGATTATATCCGAGCTTCAGTTTACGTTGCAGCAATGAGGTAGAGCCCTGTTGGTGTGCCACAATCATTCGTGCCGCATCCTCAAAAAGCTCATCACGTTCAGTAGGGTCGAACATTTCGCCCGCATCGCCTTCATCATCATTGTATTCGGGCAGATAAAAGGCATCGGGATAGCCGCGTTGTGACCCGATGAAATCGGTTATCCGTTCAATTTCATGCGTATCAATGAAGGCACATTGCAGGCGCATGATGTCGCTGCCCGTTGAAAGAAGCATATCGCCTCTGCCGATAAGCTGCTCCGCCCCCGAAGAGTCGAGAATGGTGCGGGAGTCAATCTTTGAGATGACACGGAAGGCAAAGCGGGCCGGGAAATTGGCTTTGATACTGCCTGTGATGATGTTGACCGAAGGGCGTTGGGTGGCAATCACCAGGTGAATACCAATGGCGCGGGATAATTGGGCCAGCCTGGTAAGGGGAACTTCAATTTCCTTTCCGGCTGTCATAATCAGGTCGGCAAACTCATCAATCACAACGATGAGATAGGGCAGGTAACGGTGCCCGCTGTTTGGGTTTAGCAGTCGGGCAATGAATTTGTTGTTGTATTCTTTTATGTTACGAACCTGTGCATCCTTCATGAGATCATAGCGTGAATCCATCTCGATATTCAGAGAGTTGAGAGTTCGAATCACCTTACGCGTTTCAGTGATGATGGCTTCGTCCGAATCGGGCAACTTGGCTAAAAAATGCCTTTCAATCTTAGAATAAAG
>JAUXXY010000005.1 GCA_030684735.1 Bacteroidales bacterium
TCAAAGCCATCGCAGCAGCCTTTGGTTTCGAAATCGAACAAGTTCATTCTAAGATCATTTTCCCCCAGGAACCACATGAAGCTGGCAAATAATTTAGTAAGACATTCTTTATCCTTTGTTAAATGAAAAGCCTGATGATACATTAAAACCATAGCAAGGGCATCCACAGGTTGTTGTGCGAACATGGAACGTTCGCCGTCTTTTTTATACCATTTTCCATTTCCAATGACCGATAAATAACCATCCTTAAGTGTAATTCCTGTCAGGAAGTTCATAGTTTCCAGCGCAATCTCAGTTATTTTATCATCGTTAAGTATTTCTGCCGAATGTAAAAGTGCGAGTGGTAAAATACCATTATCATAAGCCAACAATGGTTCAAACCATTTCCAGTCAGGAGAGCTGTTTTCTTCATAATGTTTGATTAACTTATAGGCAAGATTTCTTAATCTTTCGGTCATTGAGTCATCAAACGGATTACTCCGGAGGTAATAACTGATACCTATCATTGAATTGGCAATACCTCTGATGGATTGAAGTTTTTCAAAGTTTGGAGATGCATCAAAGAAAACTAATTTTCCGGTTTGGTAATAAGCATCGTTAGGTGCATTACCAAGCAGGTATCCGAGTGCCCAGATGGTTCTTCCAAACGAATCTTCCGAACCCATCTCATCCAGAAAGTTCCGGTTGAAGCTGAGAAAATTCCTGAATGTCCCGTCTTTGTTTTGCATATAGTGGATATAGCTTAAATATATGGGAGATAATTCAAGGGCAAGAGAATCCTTTTTTTGCCTGTATGCCATCAGTACCATAAGTAAAGCCCTTGCATTATCATCCAGACAGTAGCCTTCTTTTAAATTTGGAATACCAAATTTTGCATGTTGAATAATCCCCGTATCGTCGGTTAACCGTTTAATGTGCGAAAGTGAAAAGGGTGGGAGAATAAGCGGATCAATGGAGGTTTCTTTCGTCACAACTACTTCCGGCTTAGCTGCAAGAATTTTTTTAGCGACTGCAATATATTTTTCCCCGGTTTTAGGCCAGGTTGTTTTTCTGCCATAATTATAGGCCTTTTCCCGGAGCATTTTCAATACATCTGGTTTATCCAATAATTCCATTAAAATATTTGAAAGTGCATCTGAATCATTAAAGTCAAAAAGCATTCCTCTTCCATCCGCCAATAATTCTGTTGCATGCCAGTAAGGTGTTG
Source organism: Bacteroidales bacterium (assembly GCA_030684735.1). Taxonomy (GTDB): domain Bacteria; phylum Bacteroidota; class Bacteroidia; order Bacteroidales; family JAAYJT01; genus JAAYJT01. The sequence goes on from JAUXXY010000005.1 coordinate 1,208, forward strand.
AAACAACAGCTGAACCAACTCCTATTGCGTAGGAAAGTGTACCGCTGGTAATCTGAGCTTCATTTAGATAGGGGGTAACATAAATATCAGAGGCGGATAAATATTTAAACAATTCTTTTTGATTAACAAACTCATTCAGGAAAACAACATGGTTGCCAAGATTAAGACTTTTAACCAAACGTTGAAGATAATTACGGTATTCTTCGCCGGAATACCGAAGAACATTCGGATGAGTTTTCCCCAAAACCATATATAAAACTTCAGGATATTTTTCAACAACTTTTGGTAAGGCGTTTATTGCCGTCTCAATCCCCTTATTCCGGCTAACAAAACCAAAGGTAAGTATGACCTTTTTGTTTTCGAGGTTGAATTCCTTTTTGGACTGCTGCTGGCTAAACTGAATATCCGGCACACCGTGTTCTATAAATACAATTTTCCCTTTATCCACATTATAGATACTGGTAAGAAACTTAATTGCTTTATGACTCATCACAACTACTTTATGAGCCATTTTACATATTTCCTGCAATACTGCTTTTTCGGTGTAAGAAGGCGCTTTTACTATGGTGTGAAGGGTTACAATCAGTGGAATTTCAAGCCGGTGAAGCAAAGGAAGAATATATACACCATTTTGTCCGCCAAATATACCAAATTCATGTTCCAGTATACAAAGGTCAGCGCCACTGAGATTAATGAATTTTACTGCCGATAAATAATCTCTTTGATGCTCCTGTCGTATTGTTAGTTTTACTTCGTCAGGATAATCATAGGTTAGTTCATGATCGTTCATCGCTATAATGAATCCTTCTCTTGAACCTTTATCTGCTTTATTGTTCATTACCATAGATTTATAAAGGTCCATGGTAAAGGTGCCAATACCGCATTCGCGGGGGGGATAAGTTCCGATATATGCAATCTTCATAATTACAAAGATATAATTTCTATATAATAAAGTTCAATAATAGGTTATTTGGTTTCCTTTTCGTTAAATTCACTTTTTTCTTGATGCGTCCTGAAAGGCGTAAAGAGGGTTGGGAATAAATTATTTTCTCACACCCACACGAATTTTATCTATCTATCCAGATTAAAAGATTGAAAGTTATCTTTTGTTTAATTTTGAATCCTCTTTTAAAAAGTTGTCGTTCGTGTTTTTTACTACTTGTACCTAATGGGCGGGGTGGTTGATGCAGTGGCGACCCTTTAATAATTGACGAAGTTACAGATAAATATGAATATATCAAATATTGATGAAGCTAATTGACAGGGGTCGCCATTGCATTAAACGGCCAGTTAAATGTAGTTGCGATGCCTACAGGGAATGTATCAGGTACGCAAAATTTATCAGTCTTGTAACCGCCCCGCCCATTAAAGGCACGCGCAGCCTTTGGGCTTGGCCTTTGCGGGAGCAATTGCCTTTAACGGTTTGGCTATGTCCAGTAAGGGATTTCATAGCACCTCCGTTTTAATTTATTACTAATTTTCATTACTTGCATTTACTTTCAACTTACCACCAAAACCCTTATTGGGTACAGCCTTTGTGTGTGCCCTGCATGAGCAGCGCACACCCACCGAAAGCTTTAGAAAAAAGTCAAAAATTCAAATTTTTCTAT
>JAUXXY010000008.1 GCA_030684735.1 Bacteroidales bacterium
CGCGAACGCTGTAACGGCCATCGGGCTCCTTGCCGTTAAATAACCAGATGTGGGGATTTTCGGCCCCAAGGTACTTTTTGAGCCCCACAGCCATGCTTTCAGCCAACGGCACAATGCGGTCCTTCTTGTATTTGCTTTGCCGGATGTGTATGGTTTTGCGTTCAAAGTCCACGTCAGAGATTTTCAGGTTAATCACCTCCTGGCCACGTAGGCCCGCTGAGTAGATTAATGTCAGAACGATTCGTTGTTTGAGTAGTGTTGGGGCAGCAAAAAGCTCTTTAAGTTCCTGATGGTTCAGGATTACAGGGAGCTTGGTGTCTTTCTTTAACGAGGGTAGAGCAATGGCATTTTTGTTCATTCCAAGCAGGCGGTAATAGTAGCGCAGCCCGTAAACCATGTGTTTGAAACTGCTACGCGAGGGCGAACGTGGGTCACGAGCCAAAGCGACCAGGGATTCAGTTATCTCTTCGGGGTCAATCTGCGCGGGACGCATCCCAAAGCGGACTACAAACAACGCGAGGCGCCGGATGGAATTCTGTAACGTACTTTTACTCTGCCCACGCAAAGTAACCTGTTGTTCCAGTTTACGGACAACATTTTCAAACCCTGGAACAAGCACAACAGCCTGCTCAACAATAGTAAAACCCGATTTCTTTCTCATAATTTGAAATTTTAAGGTGAATAATTTTCTAATTATAGAAAGAATCGGGTAATTTTGAAGAAAACTATCCCGCGAAGGCGGGATTTAGTTCAACATGGGGCAGAACCCACCAGGTTTTATCGTTGGTAATGCCGACGTGAATGGCGACGGGTTCATTAATGTGCTGGACATCATTGCTATCGTCAACATCATCATGGGTGGTGGCAAAACTTCGGTGATCTCCGAACCCGCCGATATCTTTCTGTCGCCCGGGCTGATACGGCTCCAGAGCGACGGCACTTTGGCAGGGCTCCAGTTCGAATTGATAGGAACGCAGCTTCATGGCGTTGATCTCAGGATTGTCCAAGATGGTTATCAGCTGGTCTTTAACATAGTGGGCGACAAGCTTCTGGGGATCATCTACCACCCTCAAAACACGCCAATTCCTGCCGGAACGGTTGACCTGATAAACATCGTCAACCACCAGGCATTGCGCTGGGGCAAAGTGAGTGGCGCCAACACCAATCCCGACAAGGTAGCCGTGAACACTCATGGCAGCATTGCCGAAGAATTTTTCCTCGAAGTGTTCCCTAATCCGAACATAGGCGCCTTCACAGCTCGTTTCAGGTTGCCCGTGACAAGCCGCGTGCAATTTAGCCTGGTGGATATGACTGGTCGTTGCGTATATGCAGGGATCAACCTGGCCGAAGCAGTGTACGACAAAGGCACCTACAGCATTGATTTTTTGAAAGACCCGACCCTTGTAAGGGGTATTCATATGCTGCAACTTAATGCACTGCCTGTGAATGAACCCGGACGAATTATCACGAAACGTGTGAAAGTGGTGATTATCGAATAGCATGGGATCGGTTATGCGGCCCAGTTCAGCTCGGGCTCAAGCCACAGTGGTCTCCGTTTGACGGATTTCGCATATACGTGGCCGGCATAACAATACACTGTTCAAAAAAGAAAAGGACCGCTGACCTACCCGCCGAATCCGTCAGCGGGAAGATCAGGTGGGCAGAATAGTATAATATCTACAAGAAACCTCATGCGACCACTCCGAAAGAGTATATATGGTTATTTTTGTAGATTCTTTATTTCGCTATCGCTTCATTAAGAATGACATACGATTTTTCCGTTCTGATGCCGCTAACCAGCGGATCAAAATTTATGCTTTGCGGAGTGGACTCAACTATTAACCTAATTCGACGTAAAAATGTTAACAGATCGCTTGCTTGAATATAGCCCGGTACTACTAGCCCTCTTTGCTACTCTATTTACATGGGGGCTTACTGCTTTGGGTGCAGCGATGGTGTTTTTCTTTAAGTCCATAAACAAAAAGATACTCAATTCAATGCTTGGCTTTGCAGCAGGTGTCATGATTGCTGCCAGCTTCTGGTCGCTGCTGAAACCAGCAATAGAGATGTCAGAAGCAAGTGGCTCTCCCGGATGGATTCCCGCATTGATTGGTTTCTTATCCGGCGGGGCTTTTTTATTACTCGTTGACAAGCTGTTGCCGCATTTGCACATGGGCCTGACGGTGGATAAAGCCGAAGGAATAAAAACTTCATGGCAAAGGAGTGTGTTACTCATTCTTTCCATCACACTGCACAATATTCCTGAAGGGTTGGCTGTAGGGGTTGCCTTTGGGGCATTAGCAAGTAATCCGGATGCAGGAGTGCTTGCCGGTGCCATTGCGCTGGCCATTGGCATAGGGTTGCAGAATTTCCCTGAAGGAGCAGCAGTTTCTATCCCATTACGACGTGAAGGATTCTCAAGATTAAAATCATTTAATTATGGACAACTATCTGGTATGGTGGAACCTGTAGCAGGAGTAATTGGCGCCTATTTAGTATTATCAATGGCCCCGTTGCTTCCATATGCCCTTTCGTTTGCTGCAGGAGCCATGATATTTGTTGTAGTGGAAGAATTAATACCAGAATCGCAAACCGGGAATGAGACTGATTTATCAACCATTGGAGCAATGTTGGGTTTTGCAGCCATGATGGTACTCGATGTGTCATTGGGATAGAATGGCTACTATAATTACAACCACGGTCGTATCTGTAACAGTTGATGCGGATTTTTGACTTAATTTTATGCCCGCTCACCAAGCACTCACTCCAACCGAGTCATATGATACTAAATTACATACAATCATGAAGAAAGACAGACAGATTTTTGATTTAATCGAGCAGGAACGTGATCGGCAAACCCATGGTATTGAACTGATTGCATCCGAGAATTTTGTGAGCGACCAAGTGATGAAAGCAATGGGTTCGGTGCTCACAAACAAATATGCCGAAGGCTACCCCGGCCGCCGCTACTATGGCGGTTGCCAGGTAGTTGACCAAACCGAGCAGTTAGCCATTGATCGGGCTAAAGCACTCTTCGGAGCCGAATGGGCCAACGTTCAGCCCCACTCTGGCGCCCAGGCCAACATGGCTGTGCTGATGACCGTTCTGAAACCCGGCGACGTTTTTCTTGGACTGGAGCTATCGCATGGCGGCCACCTCTCGCACGGATCGCCTGTCAACTCATCAGGCATTTTATACAAGCCCATACCTTATGAAGTGGATCGCGAAACAGGCACCGTGAATTACGACCGTATGGAAGCACTGGCCCGCGAGCATAAGCCAAAGCTTATCATTGCCGGTGCATCGGCCTACTCACGCGATTGGGACTACAAGCGTATGCGCGAAATTGCCGACAGCATCGGAGCCATCCTCATGGCCGACATAGCTCATCCCGCCGGACTTATTGCCAAGGGCTTGCTCAACGATCCTATTCCTTATTGCCATGTCATTACAACCACAACGCATAAAACCTTGCGTGGTCCACGCGGGGGTATGATACTGATGGGTAAAGATTTCGAAAACCCATGGGGTTTAAAAACCCCCAAGGGAGAAATAAAAATGATGTCAGCCTTGTTGGATTCGGCTGTTTTCCCAGGCATTCAAGGCGGGCCATTGGAGCATGTGATTGCGTCAAAAGCCGTTGCATACGAAGAGGCTCTCTCCGACGAATTCATGGAATATATGATCCAGGTGAAAAAAAACGCACAAGTCATGGCAAAGGCTTTTATTGACAAAGGCTATCATGTTATCTCTGGCGGTACAGACAACCATTTGATACTTATTGACTTACGCCATAAGTTCCCGGAAATTACAGGTAAATTAGTTGAAAACACCCTGGTAAAAGCTGATATCACTGTGAACAAAAATATGGTGCCATTCGATAGTCGCTCACCTTTCACAACCAGTGGCATCCGTGTAGGTACTCCTGCCATTACCACCCGCGGACTGAAAGAAAATCACATGCCCATTATTGTAGATTTGATTGACGAAGTGATATCGAACATCAACGACGAAGCTGTGATTGAATCGGTAAAAATACGCGTAAACGAAATGATGACAGAGTTCCCGCTGTTTGCATACTGATTGATTCTATCATAAAGTCTTAAGGATGATATCATAAGCGTGATAACACCCATCTTTTACTAACAGCACTCAACAATGAAAACTCTGTACCTGCTACGTCATGCCAAGTCATCCTGGCAACACCCCGGTTTGAACGATATTGACAGACCCTTGCTCGAAAAAGGCCTGTTCAAAATCCAACTGATCAACGATTATCTGCTAGCAAAACAGGTTAAAATTGATATGATTATTTCCAGCCCGGCTGTCCGTGCCAGGCAAACAGCCGAGATTTTTGCTAATGCACTTGGCTTCCCTACGGATGACATCATCATCGAGAACAAAGTGTATCACGGCGACACCGATGATTTGCTCGAATTATTTTTCCATATCCCTTCGCAGGTTGATTCATTGATGATTGTAGGCCACAACCCAACCATCACCAGCTTTGCCAACCATTTCCTCAACTACAACATTGACTGCCTGCCAACTTCAGGCATTGCCTGCATCAGTTTTTCGACTGACAAATGGGAGAATATTGCCCTTGCCAAAAGAAAGACTAACTTTGTGGTGTATCCGAAAATGTTCAGCTAAGATTGATCAATCCGGACTGCTAATAAATCCCTTACTTTTCTAATTGTTGTTGCTAACCGGTATGCCAAAAAATAAACCACGTCTGATAAACCGCGAAATCAGTTGGTTGCACTTCAACCAGCGTGTATTGCAGGAAGCCGCCGACCCCAGCGTGCCCTTGATAGAACGGCTTAAATTCCTCGGCATATTTTCGAACAACCTCGACGAGTTCTACCGCGTTCGTGTGGCTACACTCAACCGTATGTTGAGAATAAAAAAAAAGGAAATAAAATATATTGATTTTAATCCGTCAGAAACCCTTAAACAAATTGTTACCATTGATAAGCAGCAGCAAAAAATGTTTGCTGCAACCTACGATCAACTGGTCAGGGAGCTTGTCGCCGAAAACATTTTTCTAATTAATGAGAAGGAGTTGAGTACAGCCCAGGTGCAATATGTACTGAAGTATTTCAGGGAACATGTGCGCTCGCAATTATTTCCGCTCATGGTGGCCAACCTTGATGACCCTAACCGCCTGAAAGACAAGTCCATCTATCTTGCCATCCATTTGCGACATTCTCAAATCCAAACGGATGAAAACTTTGCGCTGGTCAAGGTGCCCACGTCAGCTCTATCGCGTTTTGTGATACTTCCGCCCGAAGGCGACAAGAAATTCATTATCCTGCTCGATGATGTGATCAGGGTAGGGCTTCCTGATATTTTCTCGATTTTTGGCTACGACTGTTTCGATGCATACAC
>JAUXXY010000011.1 GCA_030684735.1 Bacteroidales bacterium
TTGTTGGTGAAGGTGATGGCCAGAATACGACGGAAACTATCGGGGTCCAGCACTACTAACGTGATGAATTCCCTGACAAGGGTAAAAGTTTTACCCGAGCCGGCAGAGGATTTGTAAACCGTAAAGTTCATCATGAACCATTGGGTGAATGAATAAGAAGTTTTGATGTAACGATTTCATTTACAGTGCTGAACCTGAGAATATATATCCCATTTTTCAGCCCGTACTGTCTTAACGGCACCTGCTCCGTATGCTTGCCGACTGGAAAAAACCGGTTAACAACATTCAGTAGACGGCGACCTGTTAGATCAAACAAACATACCTGAACCATGCCGGCTTGTTGCTGGACGAACGAGACAGTGATTTGATCCACGGCTGGATTAGGAAAGATGTTTACATGCCGGGCAGGTAAATAAATGTCAGGCACTCCTACAAACATACGTAGTGAGTCCCTATAGGTTGCCGTAATGGCCAGACCCTCCTCATTAATCTGAATCACAGGCACTTTCATACCTATAGCCAACCATTTGTATTCAACGATCTGCCTGTTCAAGGATTGTCCGGCAGCCAATGAATCAACGTATATGCTATCTCGGGTAGTGAGGTAAGACTTGATCCTCATGCACTGAAAAATGCCATAAGGTGTCTTGACGGTCCCCCAGGCATCCACATAATTCACCCGTTTGCGGTAGGTAGCATATAAACCAACACCGGGAAAGCCGAGGCTAAAGGTTGATGTGCTGCTATCGGTGCTGAGGTATGTAACCGGAAAGCGATACCAAATATCCGGGTTATCATATTTCATGGGCAGGGGCAAGCCGTTAAAAGTAACTCCCATGCCAGCCATTGCATAAGCGACTGATGTTTTTCGATAAAACTCGTAGATATCGGTGAGTAAGAGACCCGGAATAAAATCAATGGAGGGCATTGGTGATGCGAGGTTGGCAACAGTGGCGTTAAATACTATTTGATAGAACAATGGCACAGACGATACAGTTTTAAATGTGTCAACACGTTGTATTGAAGCTTGCAGTGAGCTGAAATCCCAGGTGATGTTGGCACCTGCCTGTTGAAAATTTATTCCGGATGGTACCAATACGGTACTGAGGCGTAGCGTATCTCCGGCCACAGGCATATCATTTTGATTTACAATAATTTGCGAATGCACTCCTAAGTTCAGAAAGGCGAATACTACAACAAGGAACTGTCTTGATTTCATTTGGGTTCGGATTAAAAATGTTGTATAACAATGCAATTCTAGTATAATTCGGTATTGGTAGGCAAAAGAAAGAGGCTTCCATCCTTGTTGTTGTTCACAACTTCTCCTTCAACGGGGGTTTTACGGCGACGCCTAAAAAGGTCGTTGATACCGTTGAATTCCCTGCGGTAGAAAAATGCAACACCTTGGGTATAGGGCGTTTCTTGTCTGGTAATGTCAAGTTCGTTGTATTTATTAAAGGCCCTGACACGAAAACGTCCGTCGCGCGTAAGCAAGAATTCCACGTTTATATCACCGATAACATTGCTGGCATTTTGGTTTTCGCGATTGCCCACCAGGAAGTTACCGTCAATGAGAACGCGGTCATCAAATAGCTGGGTTGAGAGAGCCAACTCAAGCTCTTCGGGCGTAAGTTCATCTTCTGGCCGGTAGTTTAACCCGAAATCGAAGTCTTTACTAATTTGTGAGATCCAATTGCTCAACTGACTGGATATAAGATCGAAAGATGACGTTTCCAGTGAAGTGGCAAAGTTTCCCTGTTCCACCGAAAAATTAAAATTACCAAGCAAGAGCAAGGAGATCACCTGGCGGCTAAGCATTACCTGGTTGGTGGTATCAATAACGCTAAACACCTCACGTTGAACATTTTGATCAACATTTGGCATTCGCAGGCTGAATGTGATATCTGGATCCATTAGGTTGTTTTTGAGTTTCAGCACACAATCAACCGGAAATCGGCGGTTGCTAAACTCTTCGCTGATGTTAGGAAGGCCGTTCAGGTTTACTTTCAGCTTATAAATGGCACTTAAATCTATTTCGGCATCGTAGGGGCTTCCACTCCATCGGATAACACCCCCTTTTTGGAGCACAAACGGACGGTTTATGAAATTTTTCAGCGTAAACAGGAAGGTTCCCTGGTGCATGAAATAATCACCGTACATTGTGAAATCACCATTAGTATTGTAATGCATCTTTATCTTGCCATTGCCTGTGCTTTGGATATTGCCCATCTGATATGGAAGAAATAGCTGGATGTCAGCATCGCGCGTAACGTCAAGGTCCATATTCATGCGAACGGCAGAGCTGGATTCAATCTTCCTGATTGGTGTGTCAAGGGTACCGGAAGGATTATTGAATATGATAAACGTGTTGTCAGCAACATCCACTGCATAGCTGATAGGGATGGTAATCGAAGTACGTGGTTCGGATTTCAGTTTTAAATCAATGGTTATGTCATCTAAGGGACCAAATACCACTACTGTACCACTCACATAGGCTGTTCCATAGAACAAGCTGTTTTGCGAGGCATCGGTTTCGAGGCCTGCCAGATTGCTGGCGGTAATCTTCACCTCAAGCCTGAAATCGTCGAAATTTTTGTGAAGAACTTGCACATCACACAATCCACTGTTGCCGAAATTGTCGAAAACCTGTATGTTGTTTCCATATATCCTGTCTTTCTCAAAGTGTATCAAATCGGCCAGCGAATACGAGATATTGGTATAATCGAACCTGAATTCAGCGCGCATAAGGCGAAGGTCTCCTTCTACAATAGGTTCAGAAACAGGTCCTTTAATTGCGAGTTCCCCGGTAGCCAAGCCTTGTATGTTCGAAAAAAGTCCTTCTACGTATGGTTCAAGGGTTTGAAGCTTAAAATTATTCACCTTCAGCAGGAAATCAAGATTATTATTAGCCTTGTTGGGAAAATAATTCCCTGTTAGCGAAAGTGGTACGATCGTTCCAATATTGCCCGTGTATGTGATATGAGTATTCACCCAAATTGATTCGCTGGTGGAGTTCCACGTAGCATTTACAAAAAGATCGCCCAACGGCTCGCTGTTAAAGATGGTTTTATTAAGCACCAAATTGGCACTTAATCCTGGATTATCATACACGTTATTCACACCTATGCTGCCGCTAAGTATGCCTTTTACATCTATTCCGTAATAATATAGTATGGGGTCGAGGCTTGAAATGCTGAATGCCTCGAATGTTGCCAGCAGATCGTCAGTGGGATTGGGTGAGATTTTTCCTTCGATCTTGATTTTTTGGTTTGAGCCTGCCAATGCCAAATTGCGGATGGTTATAGTATCGGTATCAAAAAGCACGCTGTTGTTGTGGTTAAAAGCCCAAGGGTCACCGCCAATCATCAGTTCCGATTGCGTTATTCTGAACTCAACCTGTGGAATGTTCACGAAAGTGAGAAAACCGTCAACCCGGCCCGAATTCAGCTTCGGATTGAAGTGGTCGGCCCACGAAAATTTATACTGTATGGTGTCGCCCGAAAATTCTCCGGTCAGAAGTACTTTCTCAAGGCTTACCTTGAGCGAATCGGATTTGGTTGGCTCCTTGATATAAATATGGCTTAGGGTGGTGCGCAATTTGAGGTTTCGATCCTGGGCCAGAATACTGATATTCAGGTTTTTAAATTTAATTCCCTGTATTTTCAGCGAAGGCGAATTGGCTTTGA
>JAUXXY010000036.1 GCA_030684735.1 Bacteroidales bacterium
TTCTGCTCGCACTGATACTCATATACCTGATCCTGGCTGCACAATTCGATTCCTGGAAAGATCCGCTGGTTATACTCATCACAGTGCCGTTAGCCGTGTTTGGTGCCTTGTTTTCGTTGTGGCTTTTCGATCAAACCCTAAATATATTCAGCCAGATCGGTATCATCATGCTTATTGGGCTGGTTACGAAAAATGGTATCCTGATCGTGGAATTTGCCAACCAACGCAAGAAAAAGGGTTTGAGCAAACTTGATGCTGTGAAGAACGCCGCTGCCACCCGACTACGGCCCATCCTGATGACTGCATCATCCACTGCTTTAGGCATCCTGCCAATCGCACTGGCTATCGGCTCCTCATCAGGCAGCCGGCGCTCAATGGGAATTGCGGTAGTAGGAGGGATTATATTCGCTACCTTTTTTAGCCTCTTTGTGGTACCAGCCTTGTATGCCTATTTGTCAAGTGAAAATGTAAAAAAGCTAAAATAATGATAACCAGCAAAACATTAAGACCATATCTGCTGTCTTTCGAGTTCTGGCGCACACAGCCTTTGATAATCATAATTCTTGTATTCATAAATTTAATCCCGCTTCATGCTCAACCATTGTTGAATCTCGATGAAGCCATCAGGGTTGGTATCGAGAACAATTATGACGTTCGGATAGCAAGAAATGAACGGGATATAGCCAAGAATAATACTAGTGCTGGTAATGCAGGCTTCCTTCCAAAAGTCTCAATAGGATCAAGCTATGAGAAAAGTATAACCGCTGCCGATGTGAAAGTTGTAACAGGAACGGAACTCGTAAACAATCGCGCGCACACCGATTGGATAGACGCAGGCCTTTTTGTTAAGTGGACTTTGTTTGATGGCTTTGGCATGTTTATCCGTAGAGATCAGTTTCAGAAAATTCAGGAGATAGGGGAGGAGGCTTATTGGGCTGAAATAGAAAAGACAATAGCGGATATCATTATCAAATATTTTGATATTGTGAGCAATCAAATGTTGCTGAATGTTCTCGTTGATCAGGTTGAACTTTCCCAACTCCGGCTTCAGATCATCGAATCACGGCACAAGGTTGGTTCGGTATCTGAAATTGAACTACTAAAGGCCCGGGTTGAGCTGCACGCTGATGAATCAGCGCGGGCCAACCAGCAAGCATTGACGCAAAACCACAAAACTTTGCTTAACGAACTCCTTGCCCGGGATGTGAGCTTAGATTTTTTAGTAGCTGACACCATCACTTTAATGCCAGACCTGGATTTACAATTGATTAAGAATACCAGTTTGCGCGATAACCGTGATGTACTCCTGGGCCAACTTCATCAGGAATATAGCGAAATGCTGGTTAAGCAACTGTTGGCTATGCGGCTTCCCTCGGTCAGATTTTTTTCTAATTATTATTTCACCCAAACCGAAACACAAGCCGCATTTATTCAATCAAATCGCCAGATTGGACCGCATTTGGGTTTATCTATTGATTTTCCGCTGTTTGATGGATTCAAAAAGCGGCTGGAGGTGCAGAATGCATTGATTTCTAAAGAAAATGCAAATTTCAGGCTATCGCAAGTGCAACATAATATCCAATCGCTGGTGGCAAGGGTAAGCAACCAGTATGAAAACGACTTGCAACAGCTTTCATTCGAACGCCAGCACCTAAGCCTTGCTCAAAAAAACCTGGAAATTGCAAGGGAAAGTTTTGCAGTAGGTGCCCTTTCATCTATTGAGCTTCGCGAAGTTCAGAAAAATCTAATGGCTGCCCAGAATCGAATTATATCAGCTCTTTATAACGCCAAATCGAACGAAACCTTATTATTGCTTATCAGCGGAAAGTTGATGAGTGAGAGCGAGAATCGGTAGAAAATGATCACCAATACCCACTGCCACCCATATTGTTGTAAACTCCATGGCTGTATTGAAGACCGATGGTGACAATGCTTATAGAAATCCATTTAGACAGTTTCTAAACACATCAAATGGTCTGAAAAAACTGTCGCAGAAAGTTTAAACGATCAAGCATTAATTCGTCTTCCCCAAAAGAACCAATAAACTGGATTCCCAATGGTAGATTGCTAATGTCTCTTCCCATCGGTGCTGATAGAACCGGCAATCCTGCCATAGTCCATGGCAGATTCATCAAAGGACTTCCGGTTGATGCATGACCGATTGGAGCCGCCCCCATGGCTGATGGGGTAACCCAAAGATCGAATTGGTTTTTCGATTTTGTCTGCTCCAATTCTTCTCTAAGCTCTAAACGATAATTTCTGTATTCGGCTACACTCACATCGCTTATGCTTCTGCCTTCTAAGACCAAAGAGGCTGACTGTGGGCGATACTTTTCATGGTACGAATCATACCAATTGTTGTGTACCCAGGCAAACTCCGCTGCTATCATGGAGCGGTGCATGCTATTAATTTGTTCAATATTCCCAAAAGTTTGAATGTGTTTGATACTAAAACCTGCCGTTTTCAGCTGGCTTATTTTATTGTTAAAAAAAACCAACATTTCAGGTTCGGCTTGCACCAAATAAGGACCATCGGGTATGGCCAAAACCGGTTTCTTTGATAAAAATTCCTGGGTTTTCCAATCGGGAATAAGTGTTTTTGCAGCCACCTGAACACCTTTCATATCCTGTGTAAAAAATCCCACATGGTCGGCAGAAACACTAAAGTGGATAATTCCATCGGTTGGAATACGACCAAAACTGGGTTTGAAGCCAAATACCCCACAATAGGATGCGGGGCGCCCAATGGAGCCAATTGTTTGCGAACCAATGGCTAATGGTGCAAATCCGGCTGCCACAGCCGCTGCTGAACCAGAGCTTGAACCACCAGGTGTATGCCCAATATTAAAAGGATTTCTGGTGGGTCCGGGCTCAAAAAAGGCAAATTCGGTGCTTACAGTTTTTCCCAGAATCAATGCACCGAGACTCTTCAACCTTGTTACAACCCAGGCTTCTTCACCCTCAAAAAGTTCTGCCGGCAGTTGTGATCCTGCCTGGGTAGGCCATCCGTCAATACGAAAAATATCTTTAATTCCAACCGGAATACCAAAAAGCGGCGGACAATTATTTGTATCCGGAAAGCGTTGAAAAAGTTCCTTAGCGTCAAGAAATAATCTTTCCTGACGATTGATTTCCGGCAAAAACGATTGAATTACGGGATCAATTTCATCGAGTTTTTCGCATAGCTGTATAAGGCGACGCTTTAATGAATCGTCATCAGCCACAAGGTTGTCGGTAAATTCTCCAAGTTCACAGCGACTCGTGTAATTCATTATCAAGTATTTAGATAACTCCCAGGTTTAGCAATTGGGCAATTTCGGTATCGCTCAAGTCGAGCAGGCTTTTTAATATCTCTTGATTGTGTTCGCCAATTTCGGGTGCTGCGCTGCGAGTGGGGATTTCTGGAACGGAATCCATTTTTATAGGATTCCCGGCAATTTTAATGGTTCCGGCTCTCTTATCCTCGACATCAACTATCATGTTGCGGGCGATAATCTGATCATCACACATTACACGATCAATGGTGTTAATTGGGCCAGTGGGTACACCGGCATCATCAATAATGGCAACCCATTCATCAACTGTTTTCTGGCCGAGGGTAGATTGTAATTCAGCCTCTATAATTTCGATATTTTGTGTCCGAAGCGGATTGGTGGCAAATTTTTCATGTGCGATTAAATCTTCGCGCCCAATGGCCTGGCAAAGCTTTTTCCATAAGGAATCATTACCTGCAGCAATCACAAAATACCCATCGCTGGCTCTAAAGGCCTGGAAGGGGGTAATGCCGGCGTGTCGGTTTCCGAGTGGTTCGGGCAATTTGCCTTCCACCTGATAACGTGTTATGGCATTTTCGAGCAAAGAAACCTGGCAGTCGAGCATGGCAACATCCACTTTTTGTCCCAAACCGGTAGCTTTTCTTTGATATAAAGCGGCCAGAATTCCAATGGCAGCATAAAGTGAAGCTGTAATATCGCCCAACGACATGCCTACACGGGTGGGAGGTGAGCCGGGCCAGCCGGTAATACTCATGATGCCACCCATTGCCTGTGCCAGTATATCGTAAGAGGCTTTCGTTGATTTTGGGCCGGTGTGACCATAGCCAGATGTTGCTGCGTAGATAAGTGCCGGATTGATTTCTTTGAGCACATCGTAACCCAAACCCAGTTTTTCCATGGTTCCAGGACGATAGTTTTCGACAATTACATCAACCTTTTTTATCAGTTTCTTGAATATGCTTTTTCCTTTTGCGCTTTTCAAATTCAACGAAACGCTTTTCTTTTCACGGTTGATGCTTAGAAAATAGAGGCTCTGTCCATTTTTGAAAGGCCCGAATGACCGGGCATCGTCACCGGTGCCGGGCATTTCAATTTTTATAACTTCTGCACCCAGATCGCTGAGAATCATGGTACAAAATGGCCCTGCCAACACGCGGGTTAGATCAAGAATTTTAATATTTTCTAATGGTCTCATTTCTTTTTCTCTTTTTTCAACAAAGCCAGGCAAACTTTTTCGGCGGTAATCGGCATTGAGGTAATTCGTAGTCCGAGTGCATTGTCAATGGCGTTTGCAATCATCGGGGCAACGGGAATCATGGTATGTTCGCCCATTCCCCGTGCTCCAAATGGTCCATCGGGCTGCGGAACTTCAATGATGATTGGAATTATCTCATCGGGCACATCCAAAGCTGTGGGTATCTTATAGTCTGTAAAATTGGGATTAAGCATTTTGCCGCGATGGTCGAATTTCATTTCCTCGTACAAAACCGTAGAAATGCCTTGCATAATACCACCCACGATTTGTCCTTTAACCAGACTGGGATTCAACGCTTTACCACAGTCAACTGCTTCTACAATTTTTTTGATACGTACTTTGCCTGTTTGCTTATCAATTTCCACAATGGCCGCTGCTGCACCTACCGTGTAATGTACATTTGGATGCCCTCCCTGGCTGGTTTCGGGATCAGATATGGTGGAAGTAAATTCAGGCATGAAACTTCCGCGCCCAATTATCGGGCCGCCCTTAAAAGTGCCATCTTCCATTTGAATACCGTATATGACAAAATCTTTAAGCAGTAATTCGAAACCGGGATCAGTGGTGCATTTTACCATCTCATCTTCAAGATAGAGTGTTTCCCTGGGTAAATGTTTTGTGCGTTCAATAAGGTCAAAAATTTGTTCACGGGCATCAATGGCTGCCTTGTGCACAGCATTCCCACAACCCCAGGTTACGTGCGATGCAACAGTTTGCCATTCATAGGGGTTTCGGTCGGTATCGGGGTTTTCGGTTCTGATTTTCGAAGTAGGAATAGATAAAACCTCTGCAGCTATTTGCGCCATAACGGTCAAAAATCCTTGTCCCAAGTCCATGCCCGATACCAACAGGTTTATGCTGGCATCTTCATTAAACTTCAGGAAACAGGATGAGGAGGCATTGGGCGGCATGGCCGGAGCTTTCCAGAATAATGAAAACCCTTTTCCAATGGCAATATTGGGATCATTCGATGTTAACTTTTCATGCCAGCGAACTTCTTCGGCCACTCTATCAATGGCCTGCAACAATCCGTTAGGGTTCATCGGCGCACCATAGGCGGTCAGTTCGCCTTCTTTTATTGCGTTTCGGCGGCGTATTTCAACAGGATCAATGCCTAAATGTTGAGCAATTCGATCCATATGCGATTCGAGGCCAAACAAAAACTCTGAATAGCCGAAACCTCGATAAGGCCCACCTGGAGGCAGGTTGGTATAAATACAATATGAATCAATGGATGCATTTTCGACCCTGTAAGGGCCAATGGCCGATAACCCGACGGCATTCACCACATTGGCTGCATACTCAACATAAGCGCCGGCATCCCAGTATAAATCATGCTTTAAGGCCGTAATGCTGCCATCTTTTTTAACTCCAATCTTTAATTTGGCAATAACTCCCAGCCGTTGATACGTGTTGTAAAATTCACGTTCGCGGTTCCACATTACTTTCACAGGATGTCCCTGAACCTTCATTGCAATGGCTGCGGCAATAATTTCCATCGTAACACCTGCTTTTGAGCCGAATCCGCCACCCACATGAGGCACAATTACACGCACATCATTATGTCGGATGCCCAGTGGAGCCAATGCATTGGCAAATAAGTTGCGTTGGGTATGCGGCGACTGCGAAGAAGCCCACACTGTTAGCCTGCCTGAGTGGTCGAATTTTGCCACAGCAGCATGATACTCAATGGCGCAATGCGAATATCTCGGAACTTCGTAGGTGTCTTCAAGAACGTAATCGGCTTCGGCAAATCCTTTATCTACATCACCCTTACGAATCTTGCGATGGTGGGCAATGTTGGTATCAGGTGTTGGGAAAAACCAAGGAACGCGGTCGTAGTTTTTTAGTTCGGGATGTATCAGATCGGCACCTTCTTGAATAGCTGTTAAGGGATCAAGAATTTTTGGGAGTGGCGTATAGTTTACCTTAACCAATTTGGCTGCTTTTTGGGCTGCAATTGGAGTGCGTGCCACTACTGCCGCAATCTGTTCACCGTAAAACCGTACACGGTCCTGGGCAAAAATGTAGCGGTCTTTCATATAAAGACCAAAATTGAATGGAAAATCCTTGCCGGTAACCACAGCCAACACATCTGGAACTTTTTCGGCCTCCGAAGTATCAATGCTATTTAGCATGGCGTGGGCATGCGGCCCCTCAACTATTTCTGCATACAGCAGATCAGGCCCAAATTCCAGGTCGTCGGTATAAAGTGCCGCTCCTGAAACTTTTTCTATTCCATCCACTCTTTCTGCGGAATGTCCTATATACTTATAATCTTGCATAGTCAGTCTTTTTTGGTGAAATCCAGAATAGCCTCAATAACAGGTATATAACCTGTGCAACGACAAAGGTTACCGGCGATGGCTTCTTTTATATCGTGTTCGCTGGGATGCGGATTTTTTTTCAATAGCTCAGTAGCCGATAATATCATTCCAGGCGCGCAGTATCCGCACTGAAAAACATTGTGTTCATGAAAAGCTTTTTGAAGAGGGGAGAGACCATCTTTGCTTATCCCTTCTAATGTGCTAATGGTGCTACCATCCACTTCGATGGCAAGAATAAGGCAGCTTCTAACGCTTTTGCCATCAATGAGTACAGTGCATGCACCACAATCACCGCTATCGCAGCCGCATTTAGGGCTTTTTACACCCAGTTTATCACGGAGTACCTCCAGCAAAGTTTCATTGGGATTAATATAAATGGAGCGAATTTCATCATTCAGACTGAAGACATTTTTTTTCATAATGCAATTTCTTGGTAATGAGTTTGGGCTTTTTAATCCTAGCCTGTGCTGTGTTTAATGCTCTCACGAACATTACTTTGCACATGTGCAGCCGGTATTCTTTGGATGCCCTGACATCGGTAATTGGGGCGATGACTTTTTCGATCATTTGCTTGGCTTCTTCAATTGTATCAGCTGAAAGGCCTTTTGCTTTGAGAAGATTTTCAATTTTTGGTGAGCGTTTCGGAATTGGGCCTACTGATCCGAATGCTACATGAACGGTGTTATCGGCAAACAGCAACACCCCGACATTGGCCTGCGATAAATCTTCGCCCGAATAACGCATCATTTTCTGATACGCACCGGCATATTTCACTTTTGGGATCGGAATTGAAACATGTGTTACCAACTCATTGGGTCTGATGGTAGTTTTACGGTTGTCGTCGAACCATTTTTGAATGGGAACGTTGCGCTCACCTTGCGAACTTATCAAATGAATTACGGCATCATGCACCAGCAGCGGCGATGCCGAATCCATACAAGCCACCGCTGAGCAAATATTGCCCACCATAGTGGCACGGTTACGAACGCCATTTGAGGCTACCAGACCGGCAGCTTCAAAAAGTATATATGCATTATCGTGCAATATTTTTGAGTGTAGTATTTCACTGAAGGTCACTAACGCACCAATTTCGAGTTGATCATCAACAAGCTGAATATTTTTTAATTCCGTAATTCCTTTGATATCAATAAGAATTTCAGGAACCCGAAAGCCTTGTTTCAATTCATTGACAAGGTCGGTGCCACCGGCCAAAATCCGGGCATTTTTATCATGTTCGGCCAACAATGCAATTGCTTCCTGAAGCGTGGCAGGTTTTTGGTAACCGAATTCGTAGGGTATAGCCATATTATAGATTATTGAATGCTTAGGGCAGATTTAAAAAACAGAACCGGGCATCAATAAAGCACCTGGCTCCCCACTGGTACTTATATTCATTGCGCTTCGATTGCAATAACACGACACATGGATGATTCCATTTCAATACCTTTTAAGGGGAACAAACCGATCCACACGCGCTTGTTATTGACTTTTTCAATATCTCCGCCAATGTTTTCAGCATGAACCAATCCTTTTGGGAATAATTTCAAATGCATTACCTG
Source organism: Bacteroidales bacterium (assembly GCA_030684735.1). Taxonomy (GTDB): domain Bacteria; phylum Bacteroidota; class Bacteroidia; order Bacteroidales; family JAAYJT01; genus JAAYJT01. The sequence continues at coordinate 8,417 of JAUXXY010000036.1, forward strand.
GTAATAAGTTTCAGGTGGGAACATTTCATCCCATCTTTTACCGTAGTCGGCAATCATCTTGTCTTCAGCTTCTTTAAACCTTTTAGGATGCCAATCGCGGATAATGGTATTCATTGGGTGGTCGGCACTACCGCAGTCAACACCAATCCATTTGATCTTCATATCCAATGCCCATGTGTGAAAATCGGGACTTGGGCCGGGGTGATTGACAAAATATCTCAACTCATCGGATTCTGGTTGATCCCAAGCATATTTATGAAAACCGGTGTTGATAATTAAGATATCGCCTTGTTTTATTTCTGCCTTACGCATCAGCAGTTCTGGGGTGTATAACCCATAATCCTGAACTTCATCCGAAATATTAACCACAACACCCGGTCCGTACCAAAAATCGAGCGGTGTATTTCCGATAGATCGGCCACTCGAATGAAAGTGAATTTCGCCATCAATATGGGTTCCAACATGGTGGCTTGTGGTCATGATTTGTCCGTTGGCTCCCTGCCCCATGTGGGCACCGGCAATACGCTTGAAATATTGCAATTGCAGCGGCATATAGCTTGGCCAGGGTGGTGTATGAATGCTCAGAGGTTGTGTTAGATCATGAATCTTAACCTCATCCATAAATCTGAAAAGATCTTGTGGGTTCATATAAAAAAGTATAATGGTTTAACAAAAGGTAAAATTAATCAATTTCGTTTGCAAGGCCTTCATAAGCTTGGATAAAAGGTTCAATCGGCGCTGACGAAACACCGGCACCAATCTGCCCGACGCCCGGATTTTTATGGGCTACACCAGTATCAATAAAGGGAGTAATATTATTTTCAATTACTTTGCGTACATCAATGCCGGTGGGTGTGCCCCGGAAGTTCAGATACGGAATTTGATATACGTTATTTTCGCCAGCAGTAATTTCGTACATATCCATGGTGTATTTTATCGCATCCTTTGCTGTACCTCCCACAAACTGGACAATGGCCGGAGCAGCTGCAATGGCAAATCCGCCCAAGCCAAGTGTCTCGGTAATAGCGCTGTCGCCAATGTCGGGATTGGCATCTTCCTTGGTATAACCCGGGAAAAACAAAGCATCGGGGACCAAAGCGGGGCCTGTAAACCATTTATTGCCGGTTCCAGCCAATTGAACGCCAAAATCGGTGCCGTTGCGAGCCATAGCAACCACCACACTGCTGTATGGAATATTACGTGCGGCATCCAAACAGCATTTAGCAGCCGGCATAGAGAGATTAAGGAAAAAATGGTCGTTGCCATTGATAAAATTCAAAACTTCCACGGTGTCTTCCTTGATTTTGCTGGTTTCAACAATGGCAGGAGCCAAGATGCGGTACAATAGTGAAGTTGCGGCTCGGTTACGGTTATGCACTTCATCGCCCATATGCAAGGCCTGCGCAATGATGTTTTTCAAATCCACTTTTCCCAAATGTTCGATGGCTGTTTTTAGAATGGGGTACATGACTTTTCCCATCCATCTCAATTTTTCGATCACTTCAGGTCCATAAGCGCCATAACGCAATACTTTTCCAAGCCCTTCATTTAAAGTACAATAGACCTCATTACCTGAAGTCTCATTTTCAACTATAAATACCGGCATACTGGCAGAAATAATACCGGCCATCGGTCCCACTGATGAATGTTCATGACATGGAGCGAATTCAATGGCACCCGATGCAGCTAGTTTTTCGGCTTGTTCGGGCGTTTTGGCCATCCCTTCATAAATTAATGCACCCATAATGGCTCCGCGTGTAGGGCCACACATTCTGTTCCAGCTAATAGGGGGGCCAGCATGTAAAATGAGGTTCTTCTGCATGCCCGGAATCACATTGATGGCAACATCCATGCTTTTTAGAACCGGCTTGCCGCTTAAAATGATTTCAAGAACCTTTTTATTAGCTTCTTCAATTTTGTGGAAGTTTTCATCCAGCTTGCTTACTGCTGCTGAACTCACTACAGCGGGAGGCTGCCATTTCACTTGAATGGCTTTTTCTCCGTTGTTTTGGATATTGTCCTTGAAGGATTCCAAACCGATATTGACAACTTGTAAAGGCAGGTTGAATATTTCTTTGATTGCCATTGAATGTTGTATTAATAAGCTAAAGATATTTAACGATAAATCCAGCTAACATGCTTGCCGCCACGTTCGAGGGCATAACTCTTACACCGGATTTTTCCAATTCGTTTATTACGAATGTCCGATTTTGCGGATCTTTC
>JAUXXY010000037.1 GCA_030684735.1 Bacteroidales bacterium
ATCACGCGGTCGGCGTAACCGTCGAAGATAATGCCTTGGTCACATTTTTCTCTTACTACCAGCTTTTTAAGGTCTTCAACATGTTACTCCTCCAGCGGGTTGGGTTCATGATTCGGAAAGGTTCCGTCCATTTCATCATAAATATATGCCGGGGCATTGCCAAAAAACTCCTTCACCAGCATTGCGGCCATACCATTTGAACAATCAATGGCAATTTTCAGCTTGCTGAAATCAGACATGAAACCCCGAATAAAATCAACGTAATCCGAGTGGACGGGAAAAGGATGAATTGTACCGCGACGGATAACAGGTTCGACGGGTGTATTTCTTACCAGTTTCTCCAGCTCTCCCAGGCCAGTATCATACCCAACAGGCATTGCAAGCGTGCGCGAAACTTTCATTCCGTTGTATTCGCGCGGATTGTGCGATGCAGTGATCTGAACCGATGCATCAAAACCAAAATTGGCCGTTGCCCAATACACCATGGGTGTAGTTGAAAGCCCCAGGTCGTATACATCGGCGCCGGCATCAGTGATGCCGTGTGCAAGGGCTTCGAATATCTCGTCCGACGACTCGCGGATGTCCCTTCCAACCAATACCTTGGTGGACTTTAGTAATTGTGGAAGGAAAAATCCGATACGGTAAACGTCATGCTTGTTAAAGTCCTTGTTGTAGATACCACGGATGTCGTAAGCTTTGAATGCTCCCATGGTTGAGTCAGTTTTTGATATTCATCAGGTTTAACGCTTTCTGATACCTTCTGGCATTTTGCAGGTGCTCGTGGTAAGTTCGTGCGAAGGCATGAAAGCCTGAAAAATCGTCTCTGGCACAAAAAAACAGGTAATCATGCAGCTCATAATTCAGCACAGCGTCAATCGAGGCGCCGGAAGGAAAGCAGATGGGCCCTGGCGGTAATCCCGCATACTTGTATGTGTTATAGGGCGAAACTATGGCCTTATGCCTGTTTAGCACCCTGCGAATGGCGAAATCGCCATGGGCAAAAACCAGTGTTGGATCAGCCTGCAGCAGCATACCTTTTTTTAAGCGGTTTTGGTAAACGCCGGCAATGCGTGGTTTTTCGCTGTTTTGTTGCGTTTCCAGCTCTACGATGGAAGCCAGCGTCACCGCCTGGCTGCGGGTCATACCAATACGCTCAAGGACTTCTAAGCGTTGAGAGTTCCAAAAACGATCGGTCTCCCGGTGCATCCGCGCCATGAATTTTTCGGCATTGGTGTTCCAGAAAAATTCGTAGGTATTGGGAATGAACAGCATGGCAATTGCAACCGGACTTATTCCATACCGTGCAAGGTATGCTTCGTCAGTCATCAGCGCAAGCAACGCTATTGAGTCGGCTTCTATCTGCTGGCTGATGCGCCCTGCTAGTTGGGCAGGTGTGCGTATGTTGTTGAAAATGACATTCACGGGATCTTGCCGTCCCGAACGCAGGAGGTTTACAAGTTCATTGTTGCTCATGCCGTGATGGATGCGGTAGCGCCCGGGTCTTACACGATCCGGATATTCTTTCAGCCGGGCCAGTCGCTCGAAAACACGCGGATAGCGAAGCAGTTTCAGCTCGTTAAGTGATTGACTTACCTGGTTGAAGCTTGATCCTGTGGGAATAAAGAAATGGATGTAATCGTTGGAGCCGATCTGCACCGAAGGGGCAAACATCTTGCGCCAGGCGATGTAGGACAAGGCCAAGGCCAGCAGTAACAAGGGCAACGCAGTACAGAGTATCATTCTGCGCAATCTCTTAATTCCCGTTTTCTTTCGAAGGGCATCCATCGCAGGCAATATATTTAATGACTGCAAACATACTGAAAACCGCAACATGCTCCGTTTTTTCGGTCGGCGGAGGCTCCAAGCCAGGTCGTAGGCTACTTATGTTCGGTGGAGCTGTGTGGATTCAATTTTAGAAACCATCCATCGAAAAACCCAAAGATTCGCTATCTTTGGGTTTGCAAATTATTCATTATAACCCATAAAATTATGAGAATACATTTTGTAATTCTATTATCATTATTAATGATCGCAGGAATAGGAGGAAATAATATGTTTCAGCAATCAAACAGAGTTTCCGGCGAGCATGCCGGGTTGGAGAATGAAATAATTAAACTGCCAGTGCCTAAATATGATGGGCTCACCTCTATCGAAAAGGCCTTGTCCATAAGACGATCGGTAAGAAAATATAATACTGATCCACTTACGCTTGCCGAAGTATCACAACTGCTCTGGGCTGCACAAGGCATTACGGATCGGAGTAAAAATTTCAGAACGGCTCCATCGGCAGGTGCACTCTACCCTCTTGAGCTATATGTAGTTATAGGTCGCGTGAGAGAAATAAAACAAGGGGTTTATAAATACAAACCCCATGAGCATGAACTTGTTAAAGTAAGAGATGGAAATATGCAGGAGGAACTCTCGACCGCTGCACTACGGCAAAATAGTGTATCAGAAAGCGCAATCGTTTTGGTGTTTACTGCAGTATTTGAACGAACAACAAAAAAATATGCTGACAGGGGTATTAAATATATACACATGGAAATTGGACATGCCGCTCAAAACGTTTATTTGCAAGCAGTTTCGCTGAACCTTGGCACTGTTGCAATTGGTGCTTTTAGGGATGAGGAAGTGAAAAAAATCTTAAATATGCCTGCCGAAGAGCATCCTTTATACATCCTTCCCGTTGGAAAATTATAGACCAGAACTTCTGCATTATCATAAGGCTATGTTAATTCTGCCTATTGTTAGAATCCATAAGATTAAATTTCATTTACTTTGTGCAGCATAATTTAATTTCCAGGAGTAGTATTTACAATCTCGCACACACCTATAAACATAATTAATTTGGGAGAAACTCCTCTCAGTCGTACGAACTTCAACCCACCTTCTTCTAAAAGCAAGCAAACTGCAAACCATCAAATCAAACTATCCAATGAATAAAAAAGTTGTAATCATCATGGGGTCCAAAGCCGACCTTGACTGGGCCAATCAAATTGGTTCTGTCCTCAAAGGTTTTGAAATTGAAACTGCAATCAGAATTGCTTCGGCACACAAGGTGCCGTTGAGGTGCTATGACCTTATCAAAGAGTACGAAAAGGAAAATGTGATTTTCATCACCATCGCCGGAATGAGCAATGCTTTGAGCGGGTTTACCGATGCCCAGACGCATTGTCCGGTAATTGCCTGTCCGCCATACAGCGATAAGTTTGGTGGTGCAGATATTTTTTCGAGCCTGCGGATGCCATCAGGCGTAGCACCATTGGCCGTCCTAAGTCCCGAAAACGCAGCGTTGGCAGCCGCAAAAATCATAGGATTGGTTTTTCCTGATGTTCAGGAAAAAGTAAAAGCATACCAGGTAAAGAAACGGCAGGAACTTGAAAAAGCCGATGATGAACTTCAAAAAAGTAGGGAGGACTAGTAAACTATTGATCAGGCAAATGGTTGGATAGGTGCTTGAAATTTTTCTCAACTATTTTTTTACATGATTAATTCCACGTGCTTGCAGAATAAAAAAATTCCATAATTTTGAAAGAAAAAACATGACAAAGGAAATATTTCAGATTCAGATTGCTTTAAGAGGGTTCAAACCCAAAATTTGGAGGAGGTTATTGATTCCCTCTGGCTTGAAGCTGGCTGATTTACACAACATTATTCAAACCGCAATGGGCTGGTCTGATGAACATTTGCACCAATTCATTAAGAACCGGACTTTCTACACGGTGCGTATGAAAGACGATCTTTTTTGGGGTGATTTGGACAATGTGGATTATAAAAATATAAAAGTATCTGATTTATTAAGTCTTGAAAAGGAACAAATAATTTACGAGTATGACTTTGGTGATGGCTGGGAGCATGATATTATATTAGAGAAAATTCTCCCTTTTGATGCTGCGTTTAAACATCCTGTCTGTTTGAAAGGTAAAATGAATTGCCCGCCTGAAGATTGCGGAGGCATTTGGGGTTATGCGAACATGCTGGAAATACTAATACAACCTGACCATGAGGAATATGAAAATTACATTGAGTGGCTGGGCGACGAATTCGATCCGGAATTTTTCGATATAGATGAAGTAAACGAATTGTTAAGTGAAAAGGATTACGGGTGTATAGTGTGGTAACCTGTTGAAAACTTTTTATCTAAAATTAATCAGCATCTACAAACCACTCAGCATTTTTAGTAACTTTGCTTTAATTATATTAATATTCACTAAAAATAAAATTATGATGAAAAAGCTACTCATTTCATTGGCATTCATTGCCTTGGTTATTGATGCACAGGCTCAGAACGTGATCTACACGGATAATTTTGAGTCGTACACTGTAGGCGGTTACCTAGCCGTACAGAACAACACATGGACCACCTGGAGCAACCTACCCGGTGGAGCTGAAGATGCACTTATTTCTTCCGCCCAGGCTCGAAGTGGTATAAAATCAGTATTGGTGCAAGGGGCAAGTGACCTTGTGCTAAAAATGGGAAATAAAACAACCGGCGTCTATGCGGTTGAGTTTTATTATTTCATTCCCACAGGCAAAGGGGGCTATTTCAACTTTCAGCATTATCAAACACCCGGCACGGAATGGGCTAACGAGGTTTATTTTGCCAACAATGGTACGGGATACATGAATGCCGGAGGTAACAATGTAGCCACTTTCACATATACTCAGAATCAGTGGGTATACAACAAAACCATCATTGACCTCGACGCCGACTGGGCGAAGTACTATTTGAATGGCACGTTAATATTTGAATGGAAATGGAGTCTGAAAGCCAACGGCGGACAGGGCATCAACCAACTTGGCGGGCTGAATGTGTATGCCGGTGCTCCCACAGGGCAAACTGCACAGTATTATTTTGATGATATCACCTGGTCTCAGGTCCTACCGCCCATCTATTCCGACAATTTTGAATCATACGCGGTAGGTGGAAAGCTGGCTCAACTAAGCACATGGTGGACCACCTGGAGCAACCAACCCGGTGGGGTCGAAGATGCACCAATATCTGCTGACCAGGCTCATAGCCCTACAAAATCAGTACTTGTGCAAGGTGCTAGCGACTTGGTGCTACCCATGGGAAACAAAATAAATGGTGAATATCTGGTTGACTTCTGGTATTTTATCCCCACCGGATTTGGCGGCTATTTCAATTTCCAACATTACCAGGCACCCGGCGTTGAATGGGCTTTTGAAGTTTATTTTGCCAACAATGGCACCGGTTATGTAAATGCAGGCGGAAACAATGTCGCTACTTTTACTTACGTCAACAATCAATGGATCTATATCAAAAATATCATTAATCTGAATACTGACTGGGGCAAGTTTTATCTGAATGACCAGCTCATTCACGGATGGAAGTGGAGCCTGAAAGCCAATGGAGGACAGGGAGTGAATCAACTCGGCGGATTAAATATTTATGCCGGTGCCCCCACAGGACAAACAGCCAAATTCTATATGGACGACATCTCATGGGTTGAGCTTTCGGCCAGCACAGTGCCTGTTGTTGTTGTAGCACCGCTGCAGCTTACTCAGGCACTCGCTGGAGGAACTTCGGCGGCCCAAACCCTTTCGGTGTCCAATACCGGCGGTCTGAACCTTGATTATAACCTTGAAATCAACTATGGTCCTGGCGCAAACACACAGCTGCCTCCTCCTGGTGGCACCTCGTCCATTAAAAACATAATTTTGGAGCTGTCGCAAGACCCTGCACCCGTTGCTGGTGGAGAAGGTCCGGCCACCAAAGATGTAACGCTGAATTACGACGGTATCAACAATAGCGGCATTGGACTAACTAACCCTAACCAGTGGGAAGTGGCTGCCCGGTTCCCTCACAGCATGGTACGTCCATATGCAGGCATGCAACTATATCGAATTGATGTTTATATCAACCACGTTGACAATTGCACTTTCAAAGCTCGTGTTTATGGCGAATCTACGAGTTATGCATCTGGAGCCATCAAAGTAGACCAACCTTTTACTACACCCATGCCTCAATGGACTACAATTAACCTTACCACACCAGTTCTTGTTACCGGCGAAGACCTATGGGTTGGTTACTGGATTAACCAAACACTTGGAAGTATCTATCCCGCAGGAACCGACGCAGGCCCCGCCAATCCCAACGGTGATTTTATTAGGACTGGCACCGCCTTGGGTTGGGGACACCTGAGTGACACCCCAACTTTGAACTATAACTGGAACATTCGTGCTATCCTTCAAGGCACAGCCATTTCCCAATGGTTAAGCGTTTCGCCTGTAAGTGGCACCCTTGCTCCAGGACTGCAACAAAACATCACCGTGACCTTTAATTCAGCCAACCTTGCAATTGGCTCCTATGAAGCTGTCGTTAAAGTGAAAAGCAATGACATGGCAAATCCAACAGTTCCGGTTACAGTAATGCTAAGTGTGATGGTGGGAGTTAATGAGTTGGGCGAAAACAACGCTGTGATGATTTATCCCAACCCTGCCAAAGACTATATGCATATCCAGGCCAACCATAACCTATATGATATCAGACTGTTCAACCTGCTGGGTCAACAAGTTGTCTCGTATCGTTTGAGCGATCAATCATCCACTATTAATATAAGCAGCCTGGTACCAGGAATGTACTTGTTGCAAATCAATACCGAAGCCGGTATGGTTACTCGCAAACTTATGATCGGGCAATAAAACTGCTTCTGTGCTTATGAAAAGGCTGCCCGTCGCAAGGTGGCCTTTTTTATTTTTGGTTCTACAGAATAATTACATCCGCTCAGGAACCTCAATACCAAGCAGTTGCATGGCGCTTTTAATTACCCGTCCGGTCAGCACCGACAGCGCCAGGCGGAACCTGGCTAAGGTCACATCTTTTTCGTGGAGCACAGAAAACTCGTGATAGAACTGGTTATACTCTTTGGCAAGCTCGTATGCATAGTTTGCAACAGTGGCAGGACTTAACCCATCGCCAGCTTCTTTAACAACCATTGGAAATTCATACAAAATGCGCAACAATTCTTTTTCTTTGGCGGGCAACTTTTCTGGCTGCAGATAGATCAACTCAGCCATGCTTCCGGTTTTCCATCCCGACTCAATGGCTTTGCGCCACACCGAGCGGATGCGTGCATGAGTGTATTGAATGAACGGCCCCGTGTTGCCATTGAAATCAATGGATTCCTGCGGATTGAAGAGCATGGTCTTGCGAGGGTCAACCCTGAGAATGAAATACTTTAGGGCACCCATCCCCAGCATGTGGAAGAGCTTATTCAACTCATCCGGCTCAAATTCATCAATCTTACCCAGCTCCATAGTGGTTTTTCTGGCTGTTTCGTACATTTCTTCCATCAGGTCGTCGGCATCCACTACGGTGCCTTCGCGCGATTTCATCCTGCCCTGTGGCAGTTCAACCATGCCATACGAAAGGTGCAACAACTTATCCGACCATGCAAATCCAAGCTGGTCAAGTACTTTCTTGAGCACGTCAAAATGGTAGTTTTGCTCATTACCCACCACATAAATCATCAGCTGGGGTTCATATCGCTCATGGCGGCTACAGGCGGTGCCAATGTCCTGGGTCATATACACCGAAGTGCCATCGGAACGAAGCAGCAATTTTTCGTCAAGGTTGATTGGTTTTAAATCGGCCCACACAGAGCCATCATCTTTTCTAATGAGCTTACCCTGCTGCACCCCCTCTAACACAATGTCTTTTCCAAGGAGGTAGGTATCTGACTCGTAATCGGTGTGGTCGAACGAAATACCTATGCGTGCATAGGTTTCATCAAACCCTTCGTACACCCAAGTATTCATCATCTCCCATAGCCTTCGAATTTCACTGTCGCCATTTTCCCAGCGGCGAAGCATTTCGCGGACATCAGCCATCAAGGCAGATTTGGCTTCAGCATCTTCCTCGTTTGAACCCGAGCCAGACAGTTGCCTGAGCTCCTCTTTGAAATGTTGATCGAACAGGACATAGTATTTCCCCACCAAATGGTCGCCCTTCGTATCCGATGATTCCGGCGTTTCACCGTTGCCCCAGCGTTGCCAAGCTAACATAGACTTGCAAATGTGTATGCCACGATCGTTCACGAGGTTAAGTTTCACTACTTGTTTGCCGCTGGCTTTGAGGATTTCGGCCAGGCTGTGACCCAGCAGGTTGTTGCGGATATGACCTAAATGCAATGGCTTGTTGGTGTTGGGAGAGCTAAACTCAATTAAAACCGGTTTTTGAGATTCTGTCGGTTTGATCCTGAAATAGTCCTGGTCAGCGGCCGCGACGAAAAAATCTATCCAAAACCCGGATACAATCTCAATGTTCAGAAACCCTTTGATTACATTGAATGACCCGACTATGTTGCCATAATGTTCCCGTAGCCACTGTCCCAGTTCCCCAGCACAAGTCTCAGGCGATTTTTTAGCAATTTTTGAGATAGCAAACATGACAATGGTAAAATCACCACTGAATTCTTTCCTGGTCTTCTGCACCTGTAACAAGTCTGGCGATAAGTGCACGCCATATTGGTCCTGAGCAAATTGAAGGGTCGCACTTCGGAGATAATCGTATATCATGCGATTGGTTTTGTCAGCATGCAAATTTAAACTTTTTTAAGTTTGCGAATACTTTATGTAATACATTACGTAACAACGCATTACATGACGTGTTTGACAAGTGTTCCTTTTTTATTAACCGACTGTTAGAAAAAATATTTAACGCTGGCAATTTGCTCTTCTGTTTAACTCAGTATCTTTGCCTTATTCCTGAACAATGATATATCTAAAAATCAATATTCTGCTTAAATAAAATTTATGAAAAAGAAAGTAATCATTATTGGAGCGGCGGGACGTGATTTCCACAACTTCAACAGGTATTTCCGAGGGAACCCACTGTATGAAGTGGTGGCTTTTACAGCAGCCCAGATTCCAGACATTGATGGCCGAAAATACCCGGCTGAGTTGGCAGGTAAAGATTTGTATCCCAATGGTATCCCTATCTATTCGCAAGACGATCTTACCAATCTGATAAAAGAACATAAGATCAGTGAGTGCGTGTTCTCTTACAGCGATGTTTCGTATCAACATGTGATGAGTATGAGTGCCCAGGTGAATGCCGCCGGAGCTAATTTCGTATTGTTTGGCCCTGCCGAAACCTATGTTAAGAGCACCAAGCCATTGATTGCTGTGTGTGCTACCCGCACCGGATGCGGAAAGAGCCAGACCTCGCGTCGTATTATCGAAATACTTATGAAACAGGGGCTTAAGGTAGTTGCTGTGCGCCACCCCATGCCTTACGGAGACTTAGTAAAACAAAAAGTGCAGCGTTTTGCCACTGTTGACGACCTGAAAAAACACGATTGCACCATCGAAGAGATGGAAGAATACGAACCCCATGTGGTGCGTGGCAACGTAATTTATGCCGGGGTTGACTACGAAGCCATCCTGCGTGCTGCAGAAAACGACCCCGATGGTTGCGATGTCATTTTGTGGGATGGTGGAAACAATGACTTCCCGTTTTACAAACCCGACCTTATGATTGGCGTTGCCGATCCACTCCGTCCGGGCGCTGAAATCAGCTATTACCCTGGTGAAGTTGTTGCCCGCATGTCAGACGTTATCGTTATCAATAAAATTGACTCAGCCAGCCTTGAGAACATCAATGCTGTACGTGCCAATCTTGCCAGGATCAATCCAACAGC
>JAUXXY010000044.1 GCA_030684735.1 Bacteroidales bacterium
ATTTAGATGGAAACGATGGCATTTTCGACATGACCTATTACGATTTCCTACCCGCCTTCGATCTTACGGTATTTCCATCCTATTATGAGCCTTGGGGCTATACACCACTCGAAAGTTTAGCTTTCAGGGTGCCTTCCATTACCACTTCTTTATCAGGTTTCGGCATATTTGTGCGCGAAAATGTTCCTAATCACGAAGACGCAATAGCCGTTATTGACCGTTCGGACGATAATCGGGCAGAAGTTGTTGACACAATTGTAAATAGAATTATCTCCTTTCAGACAATTGCACCTGAAAACATATTACGCAATCGGAAAAAAGCACTTGACATTGCCATGATGGCCGGGTGGGATGAGTTCATACAATACTATTTCAAGGCGTTCAGCATTGCCCTGCACAGTGTTGAAACGCGTCGTCATCTTTTCCGAAGCAAGCAACAGGCTGATGTCCGGAAAGCACCGGTGCCTTTTAGCCACAAACATATAGAATGGAAGAAGATCCTTATCAAACCCTCTATCCCTAAAAGTCTCGAAGCACTTGACTTGCTGGCACGCAACCTTTGGTGGACTTGGAACATTGATGCCATTGCTCTATTCGAAAGCATTGACCCCGCTAAATGGAGCGAGTTGCAGCAAAACCCATTGGCGCTCATCGAATCGCTTACCTTTAAAAGAATACAGGGACTGTCGGCCGATATGAAATTCCAGGAGACTCTTGATGTGGTCTATAAGCGTTTTACCTCCTACATGAAAGCCGCCGAGAACAAACCCAACACGATGATTGCCTATTTCAGTATGGAGTTCGGAATTCACGATATCCTGAAAATATACTCGGGCGGCCTTGGTGTGCTTGCTGGCGATTACTTGAAAGAAGCCAGTGATACCAACCAACACATGATTGGTATCGGTTTATTGTATCGCTACGGTTATTTTCAGCAAAACCTGTCGCTCATTGGCGACCAGATCGCTAACATGATGCCGCAGAAATTCACTCAGATGCCTATCCTACCTGTACGCGACAATAACGGAAATTGGGTTACCATCAGCCTGGCTTTGCCTGGCCGCAACATGTATGCCAAGGTATGGAGGGCCGATGTAGGAAGGATACCACTTTATTTGCTGGATACTGATATACCCGAAAACCTCGACTACGACAAGGGGGTTACCCATCAGCTGTATGGCGGTGATTGGGAAAACCGCTTCAAACAGGAATTTTTGCTGGGGGTTGGAGGCAAAAGGATGCTCGATGCATTGAGATTGCGCCCTGATATTTACCACCTCAACGAAGGTCATGCGGCATTCACCGGCTTGGAACGGCTGCGTCATTACATGCAAAGTGAAAAGCTGAACTTCAGACAGGCAATTGAATTGGTGCGCGCAACATCGCTGTTTACCTCCCACACACCAGTACCCGCGGGCCATGACTCCTTTAGCGAGGACCTGTTACGAACCTATATTCCACATTATGCCGAGCGCCTCAGTATTTCCTGGGAAGATTTTATGGATCTCGGAAGATGGAGTTCCGGAAACAAGGACGAGAAGTTCTCGATGAGTGTGCTGGCAGCCAAGCTGTCGCAGGAGATGAATGGGGTGAGTAGAATTCATGGCCGTGTAACACGCGAAATGTTTGCATCCCTCTATCCCGGATACTTTCCGGAAGAAATAAACATTGGCCATGTTACTAACGGAGTGCATTACCCTACATGGGCAGCCGCACCCTGGCAGGAGCTGTATGAAAAAACCTTCGGAGAGGGGTTTTTGGGCGACCAGTCGAATGCCGATTACTGGCAGAAAATTTATGATGTTCCGGATCAAATCATCTGGGAAATACGCAATAGACTGCGTGCTGATTTGATCAACTATCTGAAAATGCGTGTTCTTGCCGACCTCAAGCGCCGTCAGGAAAACCCTAAAACCATTGCCCGCATACTTGATTCAATGCGCAGCGACATCCTTACCATAGGCTTTGCAAGACGTTTTGCAACCTACAAGCGGGCACACCTTCTCTTCAATGACCTTGAAAGGCTCAAGACATTGGTCAACAACCCCGAAAAACCTGTACAGCTGATCTTTGCCGGCAAGGCTCATCCAGCTGATAAGGCCGGACAGGAGCTAATAAAACGGATCATGCAGATTTCAAAGGAACCTGATTTTCTAGGGAAGATAACTTTTGTTGAAAATTATGATATGGAGCTGGCAGCAAAGCTTGTGCAAGGAGTAGATGTGTGGCTCAATACTCCCACAAGGCCCCTTGAGGCGTCGGGTACCAGTGGCGAAAAGGCTGTGATCAATGGTGTGATGAATCTAAGCGTACTCGATGGCTGGTACGCCGAAGGCTACAAACCTGGTGCCGGCTGGGCTCTTCCTGAAGAAAAAACCTATACCAACCAAAATCTCCAGGACGAGTTGGATTCGCTGGGCATCTACAACATCCTTGAACATGAGATCATCCCGACATTTTACAATCACGTGAAAGATGGCTTGCCTAAGGTATGGATCAGATACGTGAAAAATACCATTGCCGGCATTGCTCCACACTATACCACGAAACGAATGTTGGATGATTACATCAATCTTTACTACAGCAAGATGATTGAACGTTCAGTGAAACTCAAAGCCGACAATTTTGAACTGATTCGCGAAATTACATCCTGGAAACGCCGCCTGCTGCTCGAATGGGAAAACATTGAAGTGCTTGACGTAAAACTGCCCGATTCGACCAACCAACCCCTGAATGTTGGCGATATTTTC
>JAUXXY010000045.1 GCA_030684735.1 Bacteroidales bacterium
TGTCCGTAATGTCAAAATTTTTTGAATAACGAATAACGATTAATGATTTTTGATTTCAGAAGTATTTGAACTTCAAAGTTCTAAAATTGTTAATCCTTGTTCTTAAATCAATTATTTCCCAAATGAAAGATATTACAGACAGGCACTAAATAAGCTTGGCATTTTGATAATTTATTTTTAACCAATACTTTACAATATGTATTATTCAAGATTTACGCCTTTCTTGGGCATCTTGGCCATACTTCTGCTGCTTTCATCATGCACACCCAAAGAAGAGCGAGCAGATGAGTTATTAAACCGAGGGGTTGAGAAAACAGCTCAAGGAAAATATGAAGAAGCCATCAAGCTTTATACAAGTGCCATCAAACTCAAACCCGATTTTGCCAAGGCATACACTTTTAGAGGAAGTGCAAAATTCGATTTAAAAGATTATGATGGTGCCATGCAGGATTACACCACCTCAGTCGAAATTAATCCCTACTATGCTGACCCCTATGATTACCGGGGAAGAATCAAGATGATTTACCTTGACGTGGAAGGTGCATGCGAGGATTTTAAAAAGGCCGAGGCCCTTGGGAAAAAAGGCATGTTCGAAAAAACAAAGTTTTGCCCCTGATTACACGTTAAATCTGATGTGCAGGATATCGCCATCCACAACGAGGTAATTTTTACCTTCGATATAAAATTTTCCGGCTTCACGACAGGCGTGCTCCGATTTCAGGGCAATGAAGTCGTGGTATTTCATTACCTCCGTGCGTATGAAACCGCGTTCCAGGTCGCTGTGTATAACTCCTGCAGCCTGTGGGGCGGTTGTGCCTTTGTGTATGGTCCACGCTCTCACTTCCTTGGAGCTTGCCGTAAAAAAAGTTTCAAGCTCAAGCAGTTCGTGAGCGGCACGAATAAGTTTGTTTACACCGGGTTCTTCAAGTCCCATGTCAAGCAGAAAAACCATCTGATCGTCAATGTTGTCGAGTTCGGCAATATCTGACTCGGCAGCAGCGGCAATGATGAGAGTCTTGGTATTTTCGGTTTTCATGGTGTTCATAAAAGCCTCCGTGTACTTGTTGCCACTGCTTGCTGAGGCTGCATCAACGTTGCACACATACATCACCGGCTTGTCGGTGAGCAGAAAGAGGTCTTCGATCACCGCACGGTCATGCTTTTCGATGGGAGCACTGTTGGCCATACCAAAATTTTCAAGATGCTCTTTAAATACGTACAGCACATCAAGTTGGTGTTTTAGCTGTTTATCGCCTGATTTGGCTTGTTTTTCGATGCGTTGTATTTTTCGTTCTACCGATTCAATATCTTTCACTTGCAGTTCAAGATCGAGGGTTTCTTTGTCGCGCACAGGGTCAACCGAGCCGTCAATGTGGGGTAAGTTGGGGTCGTCGAAGCATCGTACTACATGGATCAGCGCATCGGCATTGCGTATATCGCTTAAGAAGCTGTTGCCTATACCTTCACCGTGGCTTGATCCTCGCGCCAAGCCAGGAATGTCAACCACTTCGATGGAGGTAGGAACGACTTTGGCAGATTTAATAAGTTTGTCAATTTCAATCAATCGTTGGTCGGGCACTTGCACCACGCCCAAATTCGATTTGTTGGTGGTGAAAGCAAAACTGCTTGTTTGGGCTTTGGTGTTTGATATACAGTTGAAAAGGGTCGTTTTGCCACAATTAGCGAGCCCGACAATTCCACAGTGTAGAGGCATGAGATCAATTGGATTTTGTAAATATTGTGCAAAGATACTATGAGGGCGGGAATTATCCTTCTATTCGATGCCTTTAAACCCTATTTGGCTCCCAACCAAGATGAACAGGATTCGGATTGTCAGCCGTTCTGCATTTGGTTTTTGTTAGATTAGAGCTCATGACAATTCCATCTATCCCTTTTGAACTTAACTTTTAATAAACTATATTTCACGGAGAAATAAAAACTAAATCCATTGAAGTCGCTTGATCCGAAAAACGTTCCCAATTTACTTGTGCCGATGGTGAAGTTGTAAAAACGTATGGCAAGACCCAGCCTTGGTTCGCGGTATCTGAAAAGTGTAAGGGGCATTGAAATCCCAAGCCGATCCTTTTCGTATCGGGGAGTGATGGCAATATAAGAAGGCCTCGATACCTGAATGGGAGTATAGGATATGTTATGAACCCAGACCAAGTTGGCGTAGAATGTATTGTTGATATTATAGTCAATCTGAAGGACTGCTGCCGAAGGCAAGAATATATTGAATGACGTTCCGTCGTCAAGGCCAAGTTTGTCATTAGTCAAGGCCAGGCTCATCGTATCAATGTAATGGTTGGTATTGATAAAGTCAATTCCGGCTAACCCACCCCAGGTAATAGTATCGTTAATATCGAAAAGTAATCGCCGGCTATGTTTGTTAAAATGAATCATACCCATATCAATTAATGACAGCCCAATACGAAAAACATAAGGCGAATAATGGTGCTTGAGGTGGTCAATCTTGCGCCATCTTTTATCCGATAACCTGGAGTACGTTATGCCTAAATCCATGGCGAATCCTGTTCCCCTGACAGGGTTCTTAATTCCAAAAAAATCATTGTTGTTATAATCAACAGGCATTGATAATCCGGCAATGGCATCGAGGTGATAAATGTGTATCGTGTCACGGTCAGGAATCATATAACTTGCATTGGTGCTGTGCATGTAAATGCCATGGTACCCGAGTAAGCCTTTCATGGTAATTCCCGCTGTGATTTTCTGGTTATAATCCTGACGTAAGGTATTTGCATAAACAAATCCAAATTCAGTCCATCCGGCCGATACACCTGTGACTCGATTCGGGTGAATGTAATTGATATGGTGTTGTGGTGAGAAATGAAGTCCTACGTAAGAGAATTTGGCAATATCATAGGGCGCGGCCAGCACGGAAGCGTGCGCCCTGAATGATGTGTGAAAAGCAAATGCATGCTTTCGGAATGAATAGATGATGGAAGGTCCGGTGAGGCGAAAGTTCGAATAACCATGCTTGTACTCAGTTGTGTACTTGTCGAGTGTTTCCATAGTTGGCGGTTTTAGTCCTGGCATCACTGAGCCAACCAATACGCCGATTGTGCCCATGTTTTGATTCAAATTCTCGCGCTGAGGCAGAATACGGATATAGTTATTGTGAAAAAAGAGATTTCCACTTAACAAATTGAGATCGAGATATAACTTTGAATTGGCTATTTCGGCGGGATTGAGAAAAGCGCCATGTATACCGGAAAAATTGCCGGTAGCCAGGCCAATATTATCCTGAGCTATTGTAGCAATACTTAGAGCAGCAACAAAAATGGCCAGATTTAGAATTTTTTTCAAAATAAAAAAATGTCTGAGAGTGCAAAAGCAATGTTAGGGTTTGTTTATAAGTCCACAATAGCACTTAAAAATTTTGGAATTGTTGTTTACCAGCTTCCGCCGGCACCTCCTCCGCCAAAGCCACCCCCACCAAATCCACCAAACCCACCACCTGAGCCTCCGCTGCCTCCAAATCCTCCGCTGCCTCCGCTGAACTTGCCAAAACTTCCACTGCTTCCACCTCGCATCTGGCTCATGAGCCATAATAACTGCCATATCGAAGCCTGCGTTCCGATGGATTTGTGCTTGTTGGCTTTTGAGCCGGTTATCGCCATTATGGCGACAAAAATCAGCAAAACGATGATGACCGCCCAGGGATTTGTCTCTTTACTTTTAACATAATCCTTGGCCGAGAACTCCTTGACAGCCAAAGACATGGCCACCTTTAGCCCACTCATTAATCCTTTGTAGTAATCTCCTTCACGAAAATGCGGGATCATCTCGAGCTCAATGATGCGGCGGGCAATCGCATCGGGTATTACAGGTTCAAGTCCATAGCCTACCGCAATATAGGCTTCGCCACGCTCATTACCGATCTTAGGCTTTACCAGGAATACCATTCCATTGTCACGATCTTTTTGCCCTGCTCCCCATTCATGTCCTAGCCTGGTGGCAAACTCAGCTTTGTCAAAATTATTTAGTGTTGGAACTATGGCCACCACAATCTGAGTGGATGTGCTGTCGCCGTAATCAACCAGCATATCTTCGAGTGTTTGCTGTTCATCCGACGATAGTATTCCTGCGAGGTCGTTCACCAGTCGCGGTGGCACTGGCCGGGGCGGAATTTCTTGGGAGAGAAGGCTGCCGCTGAAGATGAGGATCAATAGTAAGCACATTATGATGTTTTGTTTCATGGTTGTGCTGTTTTTACTCAGGTCCGAAAGAAAGTTCATCGGGTAGTTCGTTCACATCATCCTTCTGGTAAGGAAAAAGTTTCTTAAGCTGTTGTCCTGTCATCTCAATGGCTTCGCATAAACCTTCGGTAAATTTCGATTCGCGGAAGCGCATCAGCAGGTGCATTTTAATCTCTTCCCAAAACTGGTCGGGCACAACGGCATTGATTCCTACATCGCCAATGGTAGCAAATTTGCGATTCTCAACGGCCAGATAGAATAGAACACTGTTGCGCAGCTTTGTTTTATGCATTTTTAGCTTTTTGAACAAATAGGCAGCCCTATCAAGAGCATTGCCTGGGCAGTTAGTTTCGAGATGCACCCTGATCTCTCCCCCTGAGTCAAGCTCAGCATTTTTAATGGCTAACAGAATAGCGCCCTGCTGTTCCTTGCTGAAAAACTTACGGGCATTGGTAGGCATGGCTAAAACTCAACTTTTGGGGCCGTGGCAGCACCTTCTTGTGCCGCGAAATAAGGCTTGCGATCGAAACCAAACAAACTTGCCACTATGTTACGCGGAAAACGGCGGATCAGGGTGTTATATTCCCTGGCGGTATCGTTGAAACGGCCTCTTTCAACCGCAATACGGTTTTCAGTTCCTTCGAGCTGCGACTGCAGTTCAAGAAAGTTCAGGTTGGCTTTAAGGTCGGGATAGCGTTCAACTACTACCATAAGCCTCGAAAGAGCAGAGCTGAGTTGTCCCTGGGCTTCCTGAAACTGCGCCATGGTTTGCTCGTTAAGGTTGGTTGGATCAATGGTCGTTTGTGTAGCTTTTGACCGGGCGTTGATCACAGCTTCGAGCGTTTCGCGCTCATGTTCGGCATAACCTTTCACGGTCGCCACAAGGTTAGGAATGAGATCGGCACGGCGCTGGTAAACATTTTCGACCTGAGCCCATTGGCCCTCTACCTTTTCCTGCGAGCTTACAAGACCATTATAAATGCCTGCGCCCCAGGCAACTACCAAAATGATGGCTGCTACCACCACTACAATACTTCTGAAATTTTTCATGATATAGATTATTTATTAGGTTCCTAAAAATCAAATCAATGCCATTTTTGGCAAAACATCACAATACTCAAAATTATATATAACGTGAATCCGTGAAGTGAATCCGTCATTCCGAACGCAGTGAAGGAATCTCTGTTGATGAAAGAGATTGCTTCAGTCGTACCTCCTTCGCAATGACGTACTGTACAAAAATCTGTTCACGGATTCAGGTATAAGACAGAAAATAGAAAATATTTGTTTTCATTATTTTTTTGTTTAGCTGTAACAAGTGAGCTACTGTATATTTTCTATTTTCTATCATCTATTTGCTATGCCTGTTTGGTTGTGCCTGTTCCGTAACGTCCCGCACATGCGGGATTCGAGAGCTTGTCCAGGTTAGGGTTTTGCGGTTTTTGACGCGGCTAAATTAAGATTTAATTCCCTATTTGATAATTTCCAAACTGCGTTTGATGAACTCGGTGAGTGGCTGTCCTTTTAGCATGTTTTGCGAAAGCAGGGCAAGGTCAATCATCTGCTTTGTAAGCGACTTACGGCGGTCTTCATCTTTTTCGTCAAGCAGTTGTACTATCAACCTATGGTTGAGATTCACCAACAGGTTGAGATGCTCAGGCATGTCGCCCATAAAAGTATAACCACCTCCCAAGGCAGCCATATCTTTCATGCGTCGCATAAATTCGGGTCGTGTTATGAGCATGGGCTGGTCGTCGGGATTCATACTTTCGGCTGATACATGGAACCTGTTTTTATCTACCTGTTCCTGCACCAATTCTTTCAATTGTTTTATTTGGTCTTCGCTGAGCACCGGAGGGAGTGCGTCTTCTTTTTCGATGAGTTTGTCAACCAGATTGCTGTCAACACGGGCAAAGGTGGTGTCTGCAAGTTTCTGTTCGAGGGTGTTAATGAAGTGAGTGTCAATAGTGCCATCCATTACCAGCACATCGTAGCCGCGTTCCTTGGCAGCTTCAATAAAGGAATGTTGTTCATCTAACTGGGTAGCATAAAGGTAAACAAGTTGTTTATTCTTGTCGGTTTGCAGCGTTTGCACCTTATCCTTATACTCTTCAAAAGTGAAGTAATTGCCCTCGGTGTTCTTGAACAGGGCAAACTTCTCGGCCCTCTCGTAGAAATTGGGTTCTGAAACTATTCCATACTCAATGAAAATTTTAATGTCATCCCATTTTTTTTCAAACTCTTCACGGTTTTCCTTAAAGATGTTTTCCAGCTTATCGGCTACCTTCTTCATAATGTGATTCGAAATCTTTTTCACATTGGCATCGCTCTGCAGGTAACTGCGCGACACGTTGAGCGGGATGTCGGGCGAATCGAGCACACCATGAAGCAGGGTAAGAAAATCGGGAACAATGCCTTCGACAGAATCGGTAACAAACACCTGGTTGCAATAGAGTTGTATCTTATTGCGCTGCATTTCATAGTTGTTTCTCACTTTCGGAAAATAAAGCACACCGGTGAGGTTAAAAGGATAATCAACATTAAGGTGGATGTTGAATAAAGGTTCATCGAACGTGGTGGGATATAAGTCGTGATAGAAGGTTTTGTATTCTTCGTCTTTCAACTCAGCAGGCTTGCGCTTCCAAAGTGGGTTGATATCGTTAATGATTCTGGGTTTCTCTACTTCAAGGGTTTTTGGCTTACCATCTTCGGTAATTTCACCTTCTAATTTTTCGAACACCTTTTCGGTGCCAAATTGTATGGGGATAGGCAGGAACTTGCAGTATTTCCTTAGCAGTTCTTTGATGCGATATTCTTCGAGAAACTCTTTCGATTCGTCGTTGATGTGGAGCACGACGTCGGTTCCCCGATTGCCTTTTTTAGTTTTATTGATTGTAAATTCGGGGCTACCATCGCACGACCACTTGACAGGGTATGCATCTTCGGTGTTTTTATACGATTTGGAGATAATATCCACTTTCTTGCTTACCATAAAAGACGAATAGAAACCTAATCCAAAATGCCCGATGAGTACTTCAGCATCGCCCTTTCCCTTGTATTTTTCAACAAATTCCTCGGCACCAGAAAAAGCAATCTGGTTAATGTACTGATCCACCTCTGCGGCAGTCATGCCTATTCCTTTATCCTTGACTGTCAGGGTTTTCTTATGAGCATCGAGGATGACTTCGATCGTAAGGTCGCCAAGCTCTTCCTTGAATTCTCCCACTGAGGCAAGTGTCTTAAGTTTCTGCGTTGCATCTACAGCGTTAGAGATCAGTTCGCGGAGAAAGATTTCGTGGTCGGAATACAGAAATTTCTTGATAATCGGGAAAATATTTTCGGTTTTTACATTGATAGACCCTTTTTCCATGGCTTGAATATTTTAATTTTGATTGTTGCTGTTATGGCTCGCAAAGCTTATGCCATGCCAATTTTTCTGCCAAAATGTCAAAAGAAGTTGCAATTCTTTCGAAAAAGCTCGTTTTTGCATTTGAAACCATAAATTCAAATTATTTTGCCACTGTTCATGTTAATTAGCATCAGAGAGATTAGAATTTAGAATGTGAGTCCACTCCAAAAAGTATATTTACGTCATTGCGAGCGAAGCGAAGCAATCTTTATAATCATGATTATCAATGGATTGCTTCGGGCTACGCCCTCGCAATGACGTATACAAGGACTTTTTAG
>JAUXXY010000048.1 GCA_030684735.1 Bacteroidales bacterium
AACGGGCAAGTGATACACCTTTCCTTTGGCATCGGTGGCTTCAACATGCATCCACAAAATACGGTCTTCAACCGAGCCGGTAGGGAATTTGTGACCGGTCTTCTGGTTGAACAGCACGACCGTAAACTTCACCGTTTCGCCGGGTTCGGCTTCAGTGATATCGGGATGTATGCGCAATTCAACTGTTCCTCGCACGAGACCGACTCATTGGCACGCGAGTTCTTTTCAGGCCTTGGAGGAGGGACATCACCTGCAAGAAATGCCATGGGTGTATGGCAGCCATTGCATCCGGCTTCTACCTCTGCCACTTTTGCGTCGAGACGGGCATGCGGAACTGCCAGGTTAAAGTATTCGATCTCGTCCCAATGATGCGTGTAAGCCTGCGACATCATGCTCTGCTTCCACTGCCTGTATATATCGTTATGACAGGCTGTGCCACAATATTCAGGTGTCTTAAAATCATCGTACTTGTACGTGGCTTGACTTTTTTGATTACTTACGGGCGAAAATGCTGCTGCAAAAGCCCCAAAAGCAGCAATAGCCCCCACAATAATCAGGCATTGTTTTGTGTTTAAACATTTCATATGAGTGCTTTAAATTTCTCCTTGATATTCCTGTAATCTCAAACTTTTATGCTCGTAAAATTACGATAAACTTCTGCGAATATGTACTAACCAACCATTTAGAATATTCTCAAATAATTCTCCTTATAATTGTGTAACCTTTTGTGCCGTTATCTGTCTGACATAATGGTGCCATACCCAAACGGTGTCTTCTTTAGTCGTAATTATTTCCTCACATTTAAAACTGCCTGATATTTCATTTGATTATATAGGATTGTGAATCAGCCAGATATGATTCCTAAACAATTTTTATTCATCCCATAAATTTACCATAAAGAGTAATTTCTTAATATTGTTCCCGAATTATAATGCTATATTATGAAAAAGCCTGCAATAATTATCTTATTTTTTCTCTTGGCTTTTGGTACAGTGAATGCCCAAAAGGTCTGGACCCTGGAAGATTGTATCAATCACGCCCTTGAAAATAACATCCAGGTGAAGCAGTACTTGCTGAGGGTTGAAAATGCCCATAGCGATGTTTTTCAAAGCAAAATAAATATGCTGCCAAACCTGAATGGGTATGTTTCGCACGGCTGGAACTGGGGCCAGGCCATTGACCGGTTTACTAACCAGTTTGCTACCGAAAGGGTGCAATCCAACAACTTCTACGGCTCGTCCACAGTGACAATTTTTAATGGGTTTCAGAAAGTAAACACTGTACGAAAAAGCCAATATGATTTGATGGCAACCAAATTTGATACAGATAAATTCTTGGACGATATTTCGCTAAGCATCGCCATGGCTTATCTTCAAATACTTTATGCACAGGAATATGTTGCCATTGCCGAAAATCAAATCAATATCACCCGCCAGCAGGTCGAAAGGATGAAAAAATTGGTAACTGCCGGCACGTTGGCTCAGGGCGATCTACTGACGATCGAGGCACAGCTTGCCGCGGAAGATTTGCAAGGGGTTGAAGCCCAAAACAATCTCGATCTGGCTTTTCTTACCCTCGTTCAAATGCTTGATCTTCCACTCACAGACGGTTTCACAATTGAGCGACCGGTGATCGAATTTTATGAAAGCCAAACTATTTTAATGAAACCCGACCAAATTTTTAGTTTTGCCATGGGTAAGCAGCCGGGTATCAAAAGCAATGAAATGAGATATGAAAGCGCCATGAGATCCTTAGCCATTGCACGTGGTGCCCAAAGTCCCAACATCCAAATGGTGGGCAGTTGGGGAACAGGTTACAGCGGAGCACAAAAAATTGGGAAAGACGAATACCTAGAGACCATTCCCATTGGATATACCAGTGATAATAAACTGGTAACTACGCAAGTAGTCAAGTATGGCAGCACTGCAATCAAGCCTTTTGCCGATCAGTTTAACGACAACAACAACCGCACAATTGACTTCAGGGTAAATGTACCTATATTTAATGGTTGGTACACACGCACGAGCATCAACAAGGCAAAGATAGCCATGCAAAACGCTGAATTTGAGCTGGAGTCGTCAAAGTTGCAGCTTAACAAGACCATTCAACAAGCGTGGGCCGATGCGAATGCATCGTTTAAGAAGTACAACGCGTCGAATAAAAAGGTTATAGCTACCCAGGAATCATTCAAGTATGCCGATCAACGCTTCAACCTGGGCATGCTTACTTCACTCGACTATAACAATGCTAAAAAGGAATTACAACGTGCCCAATCGGAGATGCTACAGTCCAAGTACGATTACGTATTCAAGACCAAGGTATTGGATTTCTATATGGGCCTGCCGCTTTCCATTAAAAACTAATCTGTTGCTCTATAAACATTTGAACAATTTTTTTTGATATGAAAAAACGAAAAATCATCATCAGGGTTTCTATCGCACTTATTGTTATCCTCGTAATCGTACTTGCATATGCTAAAAAGAAAGGTATGATTGGTGAGCAACCTGGAACCAAGGTTACTGTGGAAAATGTGCAAAAACGCACCATTGTTGAAATTGTATCGGCCAGCGGCAAAATTCAACCAGAGGTCGAAGTGAAGCTTTCGCCGGATATTTCGGGCGAGGTGGTTGAATTACATGTAAAAGAAGGGGATTTTGTGAAAAAAGGCCAGCTTCTTGCCAAAATCAACCCCGAGATTTATATGTCGAACTTCGACCGTATAGTAGCCTCGCTCAACATGCAAAAAGCCAACCTAAGTAATTCCCGCGCGCGATTGGCTCAAACCCAGGCTCAGTTTCTGAACTCAAAAACCAATTACGAACGCAATAAAAGCCTGCTGCAGCAAAACGCCATTTCGCAAAGTGATTACGATGCTGTGCGGGCAAGCTTCCTGGTAGCCGAAGCCGAGGTTGAAGCTGCCGAGCAAAGTGTGCGGGCCGCCGAATTCAGCGTTAAAAGCTCGGAAGCTGCTGTAAAGGAAGCCCGCGAGAACCTTTCGAAAACATCCATCTACTCGCCTATGGAGGGAACCATCTCGAAACTTTCAATCGAAAAAGGCGAGCGGGTTGTGGGAACCTCGCAATTTGCCGGTACTGAAATCATGCGTATTGCCAATCTCTCGAGCATGGAGGTAAACGTGAGCGTTGCAGAAAACGATATCGTGCGTGTAAACTTTGGCGATACCGCCATGGTCGAAGTTGATGCATACTTGAACCGCAAGTTTAAGGGATTAGTAACATCTATTGCCACCAGCGCCAACCTATCTGGCGTAACTGCTGACCAGGTGACCAGCTTTGAGGTGCGCATACGTATTCTGCCTGAATCATACACCGATCTGATGCAACCAGGAATACAAGATTACTCACCTTTTCGGCCCGGTATGTCGGCCACTGTTGATATTCAAACTCAAACAGAAATGGATGTGCTCTCAGTTCCCATTCAAGCTGTTACAACACGCGCCGATACCTTGGATCAAAAAAAATCCGATACAATTGATGTTACCCCATCTACACCCATAAAGCAGGAAACCATTGAGTATGTGTTCGTTTTCGTAAATGACAAAGCAAAGCTCACTCCTGTGAAAACCGGAGTCCAGGACAATATGTATATTCAGATTCTTGAGGGATTGGATGAACAAACCGAAGTAATCACCGGACCCTACCGCGCAGTTTCGACAACCCTGAAAGATGGCAACCAAGTGAAAAAAGTAGATCGTAAAGGACTTTTTACAGCCGAAAAATAGCAGCATGGCGCTGATCTTGTGTATTGAAACCACCACGGCCGTTTGTTCAGCGGCATTGGTTGAGGGCTGTCAAGTATTGGCAATCAGGGAATCGGATCAAAAAAATGTTCATTCGGCAAGGTTGAATTTTTTCATAGAAGAATTATTTAACGATACCGGATTAAATTACAAGGCGCTCGATGCGGTGGCAGTGAGTATGGGCCCGGGGTCCTATACTGGGTTGCGCATTGGTGTTTCTACGGCCAAGGGTATTTGCTACGCTGTTGATAAACCTTTAATTGCATTGGAAACACTGCGGTGTATGGCGGCTGGATTCATTGCCGGTAATCATGTTCTGCCTCATCACACCATACTCTGCCCTATGATTGATGCCCGCCGAATGGAAATGTTCACCGCTGCTTATGATCTGAATTTAGACGAAGTTCAGCCAGTATCGGCTGAAATTATTGACATTGATACTTTTGCAGCATTGCTGGCAGATCATCCGGTTTATTTTTTTGGTGATGGGGCGGCAAAATGCAGAGAAATACTTTCGCACCATATAAATGCTGCATATATTGATTCGTTCACCAATTCAGCTTCTCACATGGCGGTGTTGGCCAACATTAAGTTCCGGGAACGGCAATTTGAAGATACGGCCTATTTCGAACCCTTTTATCTGAAAGACTTCATCGCCGGCAAACCCAACGTGAAAGGTTTGTTTGAGTAAATTTTTTTTAACAAAAAACCTTTCTTGCTTTGCAACCCTTAGGTACAAATTATCGTCTTAGGGTCAAACAAATTAAATACTCAGAATAATGAAAACCAAGATTCAGCACCTTGCCTTGGCCCTGGCATTTCTTTTCCCCATCCTTTTTATCAGCGCCTGCCGCGATAAGGTTTACGAAGAGGTTACTTACACAGCCAATGTACCCATCTACATGAGTTTCAATGATTTTCGTAATGCCGTGAAACGTTCGCAACCAAAAGACCTGGTAAACCCCGGGAAGATTTATTTTAAGAATAACTATCTGTTTGTGAATGAGTTGAACAAAGGTATCCATGTGATTGACAATGCCAATCCTTCATCTCCGCAGAAGATTACTTTTATCGAAATTCCTGGCAATGCCGACATGGCCATTCGTGGAAACATCTTGTATGCCGATAGCTATATTGACCTGGTAGCCATTGACATTACCAATCCAATGGCCTCCATAGAGATTGACCGCGTTCCCAATGCTTTCCCAAATGTGCTTCCAGGGTTCGATATTTCTTATCCCGTGGCCAATTTCGATCTCAGCAAAGGGGTTGTTGTAGGCTGGGAAGTAAAGCAACACACCGAGCTAATTGAGCGTGGTTCTTATTATGGAAAAAACTTGGTTAGCTTCGATGGTATGGGCATTGCACGTCTCGGCTCGCTTGAGCTAAGCTTTTCCAATTCATCCACCAGTGTAGGTGTCAGCGGATCAATGGCCAGGTTCACAATTTATTCCACTTTTTTGTATGCGTTGCATAATAACTCACTTAAACTGTTCAACATTGGTTCAACTCCGGGAATTGTTAAGGGTAATTCCGTTTCGCTCAATCGCGTGGTTGAGACAATTTTCCCGCTCACCGACAAGCTGTTTTTGGGCACCACCACCGGCATGTTGGTTTACAGTGTAGCCAATCCGGCAACACCAACATTTGTTTCGGCATTCAATCATATCAACTCGTGCGACCCAGTGGTGGTAGAAGGTAATTATGCCTATGTAACCCTGCGCTCGGGCACAGTTTGCAATGGCTTTACCAATCAGTTGGATGTGATAAATATTTCAAACATCAACACGCCTTTTCTCATGAAATCTTACCCTTTTTTCAATCCCCATGGGCTGGGAATTGATAATGGGATACTTTTTATTTGTGATGGTGATGCCGGATTGAAGATTTTCAACGCCTCCGACCCTCTTACTATTCACATGAATCAGATTGCATATTTCCAAAATATTAAGGCCTACGACGTGA
>JAUXXY010000050.1 GCA_030684735.1 Bacteroidales bacterium
TTTTAGAGATTAGATTCCCTTTTGATCAATAAGACTCAGTGTATTCAGCTATTGGCAACCTCATCAGAAAATGCAGACCTGATAAGTTATTTATTTGATCTGATTGCCCAAATATATATGTATGAGCTGAACACCAACGTAGTGATGAACTGCAAATATATCGGGGTTGAAACCAAGCTGCCTTGAATCGTCGCAAAACTCAGAAAACCAAATTTTAGGGCATAGTAAAACAATTTGCTGCCAATAATGGCGGTTGCCATGGCGACAAACCGGTTGTGGATGATTTTGGTCAGTGCGAAGAACAACCATACGTTTACCATAAGCTCAAGTGCGATAAGCAAGGATTTATAAAACACCGGATGCGAAGAAATTAGGAAGGAAAACAATGGAAGTGTCAGGGCCAGGATGTATGCATTTCGTTTTGTTGTATGTGCAATGGCCAGGATAAGCATAATACGCATTGGCTCAATCAAGTAAATTGGCAGCGCTAACATATGCGAAAGTGCTGGCATAAAATAAATGAAAGCCAGGGCTGTAGAGTCAATCAATATTGTGCGCAGGCGAAGTGAGGCAACGGGGGTTGAAACAGTAGCCATATCAGATGATTTATGTTTAGACTGCATTCATGTCGGCGCAAAGTTATGATTTTTCTTGATAGGCAAAATGTTTTTTCACACTGTCAAGAATGATCTTGCAGGTTTTAACTATTTTTACACCTTAATTACAACATTGGACAATCATTAAGCAATAAACCGGCATTATCTGAAATTTAGCTTATTTATGAAACGTCGAGAATTTATCACCAAAACCATCACTGCTGGCCTGGCAGCCGGTACAGCCTTGAAACTCGGAGGGTTTTCGACCCTGTGGGCAGCTGAGCCGGCCGGTTCGGCAAAACCTTACGACCTGGTGGCAGTGCGCAATGGAGAACCCGAAGTGATGTTCGACCGGGCCATCGAATCGTTGGGTGGAATGAGCAAATACGTAAAGCGGGGACAAACAGTTGTGGTGAAACCCAATATTGGCTGGGATGTATCTGTTGAAAGAGCAGGAAATACCAATCCCGGGCTGGTAAAAAGCATTGTAGAACATTGTTTCAAGGCTGGAGCTAAGGATGTTTACGTTTTTGATAACACCTGCGATTTATGGACAAATTGTTATTCGAATAGCGGAATCGAAGCGGCGGCAAAAAGTGCCGGTGCTAAAGTAGTAACTGGAAATTCGGAGCGCAAGTACCGAGACGTACAAATTCCGGGGGCTGAAACTTTAAAAACAGTCAAGGTCCATGAATTAATTCTCGACAGCGATGTTTTTATCAATGTACCGGTTCTCAAGCACCATTCATCTGCGCGGGTTACCGTTGCTATGAAAAACCTTATGGGTATCGTGTGGGACCGCCGGTACTGGCACCAGAACAACCTGCAAAAGTGCATTGCCGAGTTTGCAGCCTTGCGCAAACCCGATCTCAATGTAGTAGATGCTTACCGCGTTATGACCCGCAATGGCCCGCGGGGGGTGTCAGAAGCAGATGTATCGTTGATGAAACAATTGCTCGTTTCTCCTGATATTGTGGCTATTGATGCTGCCTCCACCAAAATTTTCGGCAGCGAGCCCGGCGACATCCCATATATCGTAATGGCCCATGAAATGGGCATTGGCACTATGAACTTGCAGACACTATCTATCAACCGTATTACGCTCTGAGTCATGAAGGTCAGTTCGCTACGCAAGATCAGGATCGTTTTTTCTTTGATTATGTTTTCTGTTTTCCTGGTACTTTTCCTGGATCTCAGAAACCTGCTGCCTTCAAATTTCTATTCCGTCGTACTTTTTTCCCAGTTTATTCCATCGTTTTTAAGTTTTATCACAGCAGCAGGATGGGCAGCCATTGGTTTCATTGTTGTAATGGTGCTGACTTTGCTTTTCGGACGTGTATACTGCAGTTTTCTTTGCCCGCTTGGCGTATTGCAGGATTTGATTTCGAGGGTGGCCAACTGGTTCAGAACTAACAAAAAAAGAAAGAAAAGAGTTGCCTACTATCGCTCATGGGCTATCCTACATTATTCTATTCTTGTTTTGATTGTCATTGCATTTATTGCCGGTTTCGTATCTCCGATGGGCTGGCTCGATCCTTACAGCATCTTTGGCCGGTTCATGGCTCACATAGTGCGGCCGATAGTCATTCAAGCAAATAATTTTTTGGTATATATACTGGAGGCTTTATCTGTATATCACTTTAAACCTCTCGAGTTGAAAGTCATCAGTTGGTTTTCGGTTGGTGTGGCAACAGGATTAATCCTATTGGTAAGCATCCTGGCAGCATTCCGCGGACGAGAATACTGCAATACCGTGTGCCCGGTAGGTGCAGTGCTGCGGTTGACTTCAATAATCTCGATCTATAAACTCAAACTCCACGAAAACAAATGTAATAGTTGCGGTTTGTGTGCATCAGCTTGCAAGGCCGGTTGCATCAACTCCAACACGAAATCACTCGACTTCGAGCGGTGCATTGCTTGCTACAATTGTATCACAGCCTGCAAATCGGGTGGAGTAGGTTTTGAAAATGTGTTACGAAAAGAAAAAACATCCAGCTACAATCCGGCCCGACGGAGCTTCCTGGCGGGGAGTGCCGTGGCTTTATTGGGGGGGGGCAGCACCCTAACATTACTTGCCCAGGACGAACAACGAGGGCAAAATACAACACGTCCTGAGGAGAAAGAATTTGCTGTGAGTCCACCCGGTTCGCTCAGTATTGATCATTTTATTTCTAAATGCACCGCATGCCACCTCTGTGTGAGTGTTTGCCCTAAGCAGGTGCTGCAACCCTCGCTGCTCGAATATGGGTTGAAAGGTTTCCTGCAGCCCCGAATGGATTTCCACACCAGCTATTGCAATTTCGATTGTGTGAAATGCGGCGAAGTTTGTCCCACAGGTGCCATTCTGCCGTTAACAATCGAAGAAAAACACCTGACACAAACCGGCAAGGCCTGGTTCATACGCAGGAATTGCATCGTACGAACCGACCACACCGACTGTGGTGCCTGTTCCGAACATTGCCCCACCAAAGCTGTTCAAATGGTTCCCTGGCGGCATAGATTGCTGATACCTAAGGTGAACCAGGATATCTGTATCGGTTGCGGAGCCTGCGAATATGCCTGCCCTACATCTCCCTACAAGGCTATATATGTGGACGGTAATGCAGTACATAAAAAAGCCGACCCTCCAACAATTAATGAAGAACCGGCTTCCCAGGCCAGTGCGGCCGATGATTTCCCCTTCTGATATTATCTTCTACTGAAGTTGGCTGCGTTTCATGATCTGATACAAGTGCAGGAAGGCATGCACATACTGAGCACATTTGTAGATAGAAGGACCATTGAGCACCTTGTCTGATAGTTTTCCTTTGAAATAGCATTTGTTGTTTTATCTCACGACGACTTATAGCAGTCAGAATCCTTATAACAACCTGAATCCGTGAACAGATTTTTGTACGGTACGTCATTGCGATCCCGCATTAAGCGGGAGAAGCAATCTCTTCCATCAACAGAGATTCCTTCACTGCGTTCGGAATGAAGGATTTGCTTCACGGATTCACGAACAAGCCAGAATTTATTTAGAACGATTTTAAATTACTGTCCTCTTACCAAATAGGGGCTTTGGACTGGACAAGGAATCATTTAAAATTCGTAATTTTGCGCCGCTATTTGTTTTTGTGGCAAAGGGCCTAACTAAGAGCGATTTAAACATTTGTATCATGAATAAAAAGAAAAAATTTATTACCTGCGATGGTAATTGGGCTGCTGCCCATGTGGCCTATATGTTCAGTGAAGTTGCTGCCATATATCCTATTACTCCTTCCAGTACCATGGCTGAATACGTTGACGAATGGGCAGCCAATGGCCGCAAGAATATCTTCGGCGAAACGGTAAAAGTTGTTGAAATGCAAAGCGAAGGTGGTGCTGCCGGCGCTCTTCACGGTTCGTTGCAAGCCGGGGCTCTTAGCAGCACCTACACGGCTTCGCAAGGTTTACTGCTGATGATTCCTAATATGTATAAGATTGCAGGTGAACTCCTGCCCGGCGTATTTCACGTTTCGGCCCGCAGCCTTGCTGCACAAGCCCTTTCAATCTTTGGCGACCACAGCGACGTGATGAGTACCCGCCAAACCGGTTTTACCATGATGGCAACCAGTAGTGTTCAGGAAATCATGGACCTGGCTGGTGTTGCCCACCTTGCTGCCATCAAATCAAGGATTCCTTTCCTTCATTTCTTTGACGGTTTCCGCACCTCGGCCGAAGTACAAAAAGCAGAATTAATGGAGCAGGATGACCTGGAAAAACTGCTCGACCGTAGTGCACTGCAAGAATTCCGCAACCGCGCCCTTAACCCGGAAACACCAGTGACTCGCGGTACTGCCCAAAACCCGGATATCTACTTCCAGACCCGCGAAGCTTCCAACCTCTTCTATGAGGCGGTGCCCGATATCGTGGATAATTATATGCGGGAGATCACTTCCATTACAGGGCGCGAATACCATCCATTCATGTATTATGGTGCTCCCGATGCCGAAAATATTATCATTGCCATGGGCTCAGTAACAGAAACCACCCGCGAAGTGGTAGAATACCTCAATGCCAACGGCGAAAAAACCGGTGTGATTGTGGTTCACCTCTACAGGCCTTTCTCTTCAAAATATTTCTTTGATGTGTTGCCCAAATCTGTAAAACGTATTGCTGTCCTGGATCGCACCAAGGAGCCTGGAGCCAACGGAGAACCTCTTTACCTGGATGTAAGAGACATGTTTTATGGCCGCACCGATGCACCGCTCATTGTTGGCGGACGCTATGGCTTAAGTTCAAAAGACACCCTTCCATCACAAATTCAGGCTGTTTTTGAGAACCTAAAGATGAACGAACCTAAAAACCGATTCACGGTAGGTATTGTTGACGATGTCACTTTCCTTTCTCTTCCGTTGCTTCCTGAACTTTATGTGCTACCCAAAGGCACATTCAGTGGAAAATTTTACGGGTTAGGTTCTGACGGAACCGTTGGTGCCAACAAGAACTCTATCATGATCATTGGTGACAACACCGAAAAATACGCCCAGGGTTATTTTGCATACGACTCCAAAAAGTCGGGTGGTGTAACCGTGTCGCACCTGCGTTTCGGCGATAAACCCATCCGCGCACCTTACTTAGTGAAAACAGCCGATTTTGTCGCCTGCCACGTTCCATCCTATCTTGGCAAATACGATATGCTAAAAGGGTTGAAAAAAGGAGGCACTTTCTTGCTAAACAGTTTGTGGGATGCCGAAGAAACCAAAACCAAGCTGCCCGATGAGATTAAGAAATACCTGGCCGAAAATGACATCAATTTCTACATCATCAATGCTACCAACATCGCAGTTGAAATAGGCCTGGGCAACCGTACGAACACCATCATGCAGGCAGCTTTCTTCAAGATTGCTGATGTTATTCCTTATGACTTTGCGGTGAAACAGATGAAGAAAGCCATTATCAAATCCTTCGGAAACAAAGGCGAAGAAGTGGTGGAGATGAATTTCGCCGCCGTTGAACGCGGGGGAGAACCTGAAAAAGTGGAAGTACCAAAAGAATGGGCAGCAATTGTTCTGGTAAAGAAAACTGACGACAGGAATATCCCTGATTTCATCCGCAATGTGATGGAACCAATGACCTACCAGAAAGGTGATGACTTACCGGTAAGTGCTTTCATGGGACGTGAAGACGGTACTTTCCCGGCCGGTACCACTGCTTTCGAAAAACGAGGCATTGCTGTAGATGTTCCACAATGGATTGATGCCAATTGCATTCAGTGTAACCAATGTGCTTATGTTTGCCCTCATGCCTGCATAAGGCCGTTCCTGATCAACGAAGAGGAAATGAAACTGCTGCCTGAAGGCACACCTGCGCTAAAAGCAATTCCCAAGACTTTTGAAGGGTTACAATTCCGTATTCAACTAAGCCCGCTCGATTGTACAGGTTGCGGAAATTGTGTTGATACCTGTCCTTCGAAAGAAAAATCCCTTGTGCTCAAGCCATTGGAAGACATGAGCCATGAGATAGAACTCTGGGATATCATTTCAAAAAATGTAACATACAAGGATACCATCGTAGAAAAAGAAAAATCGGTGAAAAACAGCCAGTTTGCCCAGCCTTTGTTCGAATTCTCAGGTGCTTGTGCAGGCTGCGGCGAAACACCTTATATCAAGCTAATCACTCAGCTTTTTGGCGAT
This sequence comes from Bacteroidales bacterium, assembly GCA_030684735.1. Lineage (GTDB taxonomy): Bacteria > Bacteroidota > Bacteroidia > Bacteroidales > JAAYJT01 > JAAYJT01. The sequence continues at coordinate 6,254 of JAUXXY010000050.1, forward strand.
CGCATGATGATAGCCAATGCCACAGGATGTTCTTCTATATATGGCGGTTCTGCTCCATCAACACCATATACTATTAATCCCAAAGGGCATGGTCCGGCCTGGGCCAATTCGCTTTTTGAAGACAATGCCGAATATGGCTTTGGAATGGCATTAGGAGTGAACCAGTTGCGCGAAAGAATTACCCTGAAGATGAGAGAAGCCTTAAACGATGGAATAGCCCCTAAAACCAAGGCGGCTTTTGCTGAATGGATCGAAGCAAAAGAAGACGCTGCAAAATCGGTTATTGCAACGGAGAGGGTCCTGGCACTGATCGAAAAAGATAATCATCCGGTTGCACAGGAAATCTATAGCCTGAAACAATATCTGGTAAAGAAATCTGTGTGGATTTTTGGCGGTGATGGTTGGGCTTACGATATTGGTTTTGGCGGACTTGATCATGTATTGGCCGCAGGACAGGATGTGAACCTGCTGGTGATGGATACAGAAGTTTATTCAAATACTGGTGGGCAATCTTCAAAAGCTACACCGATTGGTGCTGTGGCAAAATTTGCTGCTGCTGGTAAACGCATACGCAAGAAAGACCTGGGAATGATGGCCATGACTTACGGCTATGTTTACGTAGCACAGATTGCTATGGGATCAAGTCAAAGTCAGACTCTTCGCGCTATTCGCGAAGCCGAGGCTTATCCCGGTCCATCACTTGTTATTGCCTACTCACCTTGTATTGCACATGGCATTTCAGCAGGCATGGGGTTGACTCAAAAAGAATCAAACCTTGCTGTAGAAGCCGGATACTGGCAAAACTATCGTTACAATCCTTTGTTGGAAGCAGAAGGGAAAAATCCATTTCTTTTAGATTCAAAAGAACCTGATTGGAGTAAGTTTCAGAATTTTCTGGCTGGTGAAGTACGCTATACTTCACTTTTGAACGCTTTTCCAAAGGAAGCTGCTGAACTGTTTAAGGCTGCCGAAGAAAGCGCCAAATGGCGTTACAATTCGTATCGCCGGATGGCAGCGATGGAGTATTAAAACTTGATCACGCCTTTTAACCCAAATTAATCAGTAGGAGGCTTGAAAAGCCGAACTATCTGATTTAGTTGGGTTTATCCCGACTTAGAAAATGTTCAAGACCGTACATACGGCATTGATTTACATTTTCTTAGTCGTGTACGCAATTCTATTGCGTAATGTGGATAAAATAGAGTCTGTCTGTAATGTCAAAATTTTTTGAATATTGAATAACGATTAACGATTTTTGATTTCAGAAGTATCTGAATTTCAAAGTTTTAAAATCGTTAATCCTTGTTCTTAGATCAATTGTTTCACAAATGAACGATATTACTGACAGACACTAAATAGCAGCAGAACCCTTTGAATTAATGGAACATGATCTGAATTTTTGACATAATGCAAGTACTCCGAACTTTGACACAAATCAAATTTCAGGCAATTTTGAAACTCAGAACTCCTGATTCCTCGCAAAATAAAATGCCACCAAAGCTCCAAAACACTAAATCTAACTGATTGAATATTTTTTTATTAGTTTGGTGTTTTGGAGCTTTGGTGGCAAAAAATAGGGCATTTCAAATTGCGAAAAGTTGATCATAACTGCCTGATTATTAAATACCACCTAAGGAACTCTGAAACTATTACAGAAATCATAGAGTTTAAAAACAGATATCTAAATCAAATTGACTGTTCAGACATCGTGTCACCCAATTTCTACACAAACATTACCTTTGCGGAAACAATCCTTCTCGTATGAAAAGAATAAATGTAATTATCATCATCTTTCTGGTTCTTCAGGCTTTATTGTTTGCTTATTGGTTCCATCGTATTCAAAAACAAATTTTTGAAACCCGCCCTGATACCGTTTACATTAGGACAGTTCCTCCTTATGATACGCTGATGCCCGCGCAATTGATGACCCAATTAAAGTTGAGCGACCAGGCAGTAATGGCTACTTTGTTTCAGCAGAGTGCTGCCGAATACAGGGCTTTATGCTATCAGGCTTTTGCTGCTGCAAGAGTGATGCTTGATAATGATTTGAATGATAAATCGGTGGATTCCCCCCGTGCAATCATTGTTGATATTGACGAAACCATACTTGATAATAGTCCGCACAGTGCCAAATGTATTATTAACGGAACTTCTTATCCTGCCTTTTGGGACGAATGGTGTGATACTGCAATAGCCAAAGCTGTTCCGGGCGCTCTGGAATTCCTGAACCTTGCGCGTGGCTATGGTGTTTCAGTTTTTTATATTACTAACCGCAAAGCACATTTGCAGGAAGTAACAATGAAAAATTTACGCCAGTTAAAGTTTCCTCAGGTTGAAGAAAAACACATGATGTTCAGAACCGGAGAATCCAGCAAAGAGAATCGCCGGAATGAAGTAAAAAAGACCTATCATATCACCATGTTGATTGGTGACAACCTTGGCGATTTCTCGGATGTGTTCGGAGATAAACTTGTAGCTGAAAGGACTAAGATTACCGACAGCCTCAGCCAGATGTTTGGCCGGCGTTACATTGTTCTCCCTAATGCCATGTATGGCGACTGGGAAGGTGCATTGTACGGCTATGATTACAGTATCAGCGACTCAGCAAAACATGCAATTCGTTATGAATCGCTGCAGGCTTACTGATCTGGAGCAGTCAAACGCCTAAGGCATCCACTTCAACATAAAGATTTAGGTAATCTCCGAAAGGATTTTCGTTGATTATCCTGGAATTTCTTTGCATTGTTTTCATTCATGTAGCCCATAAGGTTTTGGTGGCGGCCGTTTTTTTTGCAAGGTTTATATTGTTAATCAATACTGTACGACTAAACTTAAAAAGATTCTTCGCTTCGCTCTGAATGACAAGTTATTATATGTGTCTTGGTGAGGGAGAGGGGTTGGTGGCAGTAAATCAGCCACCAACCCCTCTCCCTCACGTTTTTCAAAATCCTATCTGTGTGTCATTCAGAGCGAAGCGAAGAATCTGATAATAACAATTGTATTTTTACCGGACACTAATGATTGTTAATAACTTTTTAACAAAAATGCCCAAAATCCGTATTACCTTTTTCATTTTCCGGTATTAATACATAAGCGGAAAAGTTTTTTGTTTGCCGGCCCCAAATAATAGATGTTTATATAGGCTAGTAGAAGTCTTTCAACCATAAGGAAATATAAATTTCTTGCAATATGATTTTGTTCGCCCTCTCAAATATTAATCAATTCATCATCCCTCTTGCTTTATTGCCTGCAATGCCTGTGGCTGTAGAGAGAGAGAGAGAGCAGAACCTTATTATCTAAAAAATTTTATGCACATCCGCACCGGTTGTTCAGGTTGCAGCAAATGCTGCTCCTGGCGGTGAAGGATGTGCCGCCGTAATGGTTAATGCACTGGTTAACAGTATATCTATTAACATTCAACTCATTAATCAATTAAAACAAATAACCATGAAAAATTTAATAATTTTGTGCAGCCTATTGTTGTTTTTCGCTTTATCATGCCAAAAGGAAATCAACACTGTAAAAAGCACCGACAAAGAAATTATTACCAATAAGATTGCGGACATGGATAAACACCTGATGGATTTCCGTGCCCGCATGGACAACCCGCTGAAAAGCGGAGAGCTGCTTGAGCTTGAACAAGCACGCTGGTATATTTCGGCTTTATTGAATTTTGCCTACGCCGATGCAACAACGCATTATGACTTTTTCCCGCTCGATACGTTTTACGTTGTTTTAGCGTTAAATAACCATAAGGTTAGCTTAAGCGAAATGAATACTGCCCTCACTGAGTTATCATCCGGTGTGCTGGATGCTTACTACGGAGTTACCGCCGACGAAAAAACGGTGATCGTGCTTACAGCAGAAATAAAAACCCAGAGCGAAACACAGGCAACACTTATGGTCGTTTCAACCATGGGGTATAATGGCTCACCATTCTCGTTTACTTTTGACGAAACCGATTGGTGGTACTGGGGATTTGGCGCCGGCAAATGCGGAGATTATGCGGGCCAGATGGCAGGCAGAGATGCCGCCACTCAATTAACCCAAAAAGCCAATATTTCCATTCCTGTTCCGGTTGGCAGAGTTTATTATACAGATCCGGTAACAATTACTGTTCATCCATCAGATTATGAAATAGATCCGCTAAACCATCCTTTCGGACGGCTTAGCTTGCTTTTCTGGGTTGTAGATGGGCCACCACCACCACCATGGACTTGTCTTTGCCCTGACGAAATGAACTACTATCTGAACAATATCAAGTTCATTATTGCACCAGACAAAAAGCCACAAGATAAGGTATTGACGAACTATTTCATTAGGTCGGATTTACTACTTAATCCTCATAATATTGCATTCTGGATCCATTGGGCTCATTTGACTTACGGAGTACCGCATATCACGCCTTTGCCACCCGAGAGGTAATCATGTTTATGATTAATTGCATGGGTGAAGAAATCACCCATGCAATTAATATAAGTATTCTGTAATATATCTGTTGAAAAAACCTGACAAACAGTTAATTGGAGTTTAAATAATAATTACATAATTTATTTTCAAATGAAAAGAACATTAATTACTGCATTAATATGCGTTCTAATATATTTTAACCTTTCATCCCAAACATCATTTCAAATCAATTTTGAAACTCCGGGTCAAGCCAAAATCTCGAATGGAATTGAAACTCCAGAAGGTAATTTCATATTCCTTGTTAATAATTTTGCTTCTTTCCCAGGTTCTTCACATACTTATATTTTAAATACTGATGCTAATGGTAACATACTTCAAACAGTAGTGGTTGATTTTTATGATTATATTATTTTACATCAAATAATTTATAATGAAGATGATGGGAATTATTTTATTATCGGTGGAATTACTTCTTATAATGATTTTATCATTGACAGTTTTTTTGTTTCAAGATGGACAGAGGATCTTGAATTATTGAGTTATAGCAAGTTTGCTGGGCCTTTTCCTGGTCATACCGCGATTTTATCAATGGCTATAATGGATAGTAATGGGCAATTTGTTTTGGTGGGGTATAAAAAAAATCCAACTTGTTTTGGATTTATTTATGTACTTGATAATGAACTAAACCTCGTAAATCAAAAGATATTTAATTTTTCTTCTTTTATTTTTTCAGTCAGTCAATTTATCTATGAAAACTCTGGCGGTTATTTGTTTACTTTCGCAGGTAAACCACCTGGCTTTATTTCGTCGGGAGAATACATAGTAAAAACGGATTACTCACTCAATGTTATCGATTATTATAAAACACATCAGATTCATGGCTGGGGATATACCTTTATCACTAAATACTCCGATACAGTATTTATTGTTACCGGCAAATACAGCCCTCCTAACCCTAATATATCGAGGGACGTAGGCGTTGAAAAAGTGGACCATAACAATAATTTATTGGCATATAATATCTTCGGTAAACCGGGAGCGGATACCATTGATTTTCCAGGGTTGAACCCAGGCGCCGCCATTGTGGATGCCGATAATATTTATATCCCCGGCACATCAAATATGGATGTTATACAATTTCCTTATTCTCCCTATTTATCATGGTTTATGCTTAATAAAACTGATGGTAACCTAAACCTGCAATGGCAAAAGTTTTACGGCGGCGATGCATACTATGTTTTATACTCAATCATACCCACCAGCGATGGCGGCTGTGTGATGATGGGAACACGCTACCACCCCAATAATCCCACCGGTGTTGACGCTTATATTTTAAAGGTAGGCCCCGATGGGTTGATGTCGGTGCCCGATGAACCGGGTGGAATACAAATGAGGGAGGTGATTTTATATCCCAATCCTGGTACTACACAATTAAATATACAAACAGGGCACGATAACCTGTATATCAAACTATACGATGCCCGTGGATTATTGCATTATGAAGGCGATGTAGGCCAATATTTCCATATCATCAACACTGCAGCCTGGCCGGCAGGGGTTTATTTGTATCAAATTACCAAAGGCAGGGAAGTAATGGAACAGGGGAAATGGGTGAAGGGTGAGTGAGGGAACCTGATTTTTATGTAAGTACAACACTGGTAGTTGTTAATAACTTTTGAACAAAAATATTCAAAATCCGTATTACCTTTTTCATTTTCCGGTATTAATACATAAGCGGAAAAGTTTTTTGTTTGCCGGCCCCAAATAATAGATGTTTATAAGGGCTAGTAGAAGTCTTTCAACCATAAGGGAATATCAATTTTTTGCTATATGATTTTGTTCGCCCTCGCAAATATTAATCAATTCATCATCCCTCTTGCTTTATTGCCTGCCCGCTCCGCTGGTATCTGCAAGGCAGGCGGGCCTGCAATTCCTGTGGCTGTAGAGAGAGAGAGAGAGAGAGAGAGAGAGAGAGCAGAACCTTAATATCTAAAAAATTTTATGCACATCCGCACCGGTTAGCCTGGCCAGCCCGCCAGTATTTGTTGCCGGTGAAGGATGTGCCGCCATGAGGAATGAATCCCATTTTCAATGTTTCAATCATCACAATTAACCTAAAAACATTATCAAAATGAGAAAGATTCAAATTTATTCCTTAATTTTACTGCTTCTTTTTGGACTTTTCAGTTGCCAGAAAGACGCAACTGTTGAAATCAGCAGCACGATAAACCCACAAAACAATCACAAACCCGGCATGATGGTGCTTGGCAAGAAACTTGAAAATCCATATACAGTTGCAAACATGAACAAAGCTTATGAGAATCTTGTAAGTGCCGGTATTCTAAAATCGGGATTAGAGATTACTGCAACACACATTTATATTCGGTATTTACCAGCAAATCAGCAGGAGTTATATGACTTTGAAACATACCTTTTAACTCATCTTTCCGAATCCGAACTTGAGCTCCTTGAAAATGAAGTAGGGCTTTACTTATTCGATTATCCTCTGGATTATGAGATTGAAGAAGGAGGAAACTATTATTACGACCCCCAGCTACCACCTGGTGGCATTACCTGGCAATATGCCGCTATTCCTGTTGATCTTAATATGCCTTCGGTAAATTATGAGGTTATTGATTCATTGTATTTAAATAACCCCAATGGCGGAGCAAGTTTGAAGTCAGGTGTCGGTTTAGACCCCAAAATCTGGGATCTTTTAGAAACAGAAGCCTTAACTATTGCCGGCGATCCTCATGCCAATATAACAGGCGATCCGGGGCTAAAAAATTCAAGTTGGACTCCATCGGGCAGAATCAGGGTTTTTGACGATATTTTGGGTCAACAAATTCCATTAAATGGTGTGAAGGTTCGTGCAAGACGATGGTTTATCACTCACTCGGGAGTTACAGATTCAATCGGCAGCTTCAGTGTAAATGGAACCTTCCCGTCAGGCCGACCGGCCAACTACAGCATCATCTGGGAGCGTGCAGATTGGGATATTGTAGCGATGAATTTTGAATTACTTGGTTGGTGGCAGGCTTATTTTAACGGACCCAAACAAACAGCGCCATGGAATTTAGACATTTCTTCCGATAAATCGCTAAGATATGCAACAATTCACCGGGCACTGCATCGGTATTTTTATCAACAACGTTTGGGTTTAAAAACGCCCTATAATCCGGCATGGTACCAATGGAAAATGAAGGTTGGATACAGCCACAATGCGGGCACAAGTAATGCTATTCCATATTTAACCACATATGGCCGGCCCCATGCCGAGGTATATGGATGCAGCAGTGGCGGTACATGGCGAAGCACCAATACTATTTTTGCGCTTACAATTCATGAGGTGGCACATGTATCACATTATGACCTGATTGGCCGTTTTAGCTTTTCTGAGCTTTGGGCAAATGCCAATACGCGAATAATCCCCGAGAGTTGGGCTGAGGCTGTAGAATGGGGTTTAACCAACCTGGAGTATAACACGCTTGGAAACAGGTTTAATAATACAGCAGCGATGAATTATAACCATAACCATGGCCTCCAATTCTGGAACACCAGTGGATTAAGAGATTATACTCCTATGTTTATTGATCTGATTGATAATATTAATCAGCGATTAACACACGGTGGGGGTAGCACAACATTTCCACCTGACGACGTAACGGGTTACAGTTTTAATGTTTT
>JAUXXY010000061.1 GCA_030684735.1 Bacteroidales bacterium
TCTGTCTGCGATGACCGCTGCAACCCCCTGGCAGCGCATCAATGTATTGGTTCCAGCTGCCTATAGAACCGCCAATGCTAAGTTTGGCATTGAAATGACAAATGCCTGGGGTACCAATGATATTTTTATTGATGATTTTTCAGTTGAAGAATTTATCCCCACCACCATCACATCGGCAGCTACAGGTAACTGGAGCGATGCTACCACCTGGGTGGGAGGTGTTGTTCCTAATGCCAACAACCATGTTGTAATTACAGCTGGGCATACCGTAAGCACCAATGTAAATATTGCCAGGTGCCAAAACGTAACGGTAGATGGTACATTCCAATACGGCACTACAACCACACAATTCAACCATATTCTTGGCGACCTAACAGTCAATTCAGGTGGCGTTTATAACTCTTTCAGCGGCACCACCGGAAAGCGAACCATGTTTGGCGGCAGCATCATCAATAATGGCACCATTAATTTCAGCGTTGGTGCCGGAAACTTAGTTTGGGTTGGTGGTGCACCTGCCACATATAGCGGTACTGGCTCTATCAGCAGCTTTGTTTCAAATTCCTGGCATGCCAATTCTGGCGGTGTAACGTATAATGCTCCTGTTGAGATTAGAAATGTCATGGGGTTGTACATTGGTGCCGTAAACCCCAATGGCAACCTTACGGCTGGTAATATTCTTGTTACGGCACAAACAGTGGAGCGCACTTCGATAGGTTATTTTACCCAAGCGCCTATTTGGACTGCAGGCATCACACGCAATGTTAGCTATATCACTGCCAATCTGTCTCCCACAACCAAAACAACATACTCAACCGGGCATGATTTTCCTGTAGTTAGTGGTGTTGGTGTCCTTGGCGGAACATTAGCCATGAGCACACACGATAATGTTCAATTAAGCGTACCGGTTGAAGTGGGAACCGCAACAACGGGTGTTCTTACCCTCACCAGAGGAATTCTGATTACCTCTGATGTGAACTCATTAACGTTAAATTCATTTATTGCCGGGCCAGCCGGAACAGCTCCGAGCATACTTACTCCCCCCACCACACACGGATCATACGTGGTTGGCCCTCTGCGCATCAACTTCCCCACAACCACTTTTGCTTCAAGGAACTTTGCCCTCGGTGTAGGTACCGACTTTAACGGAACCACACCCAATTCAAATATTCTCAAAACCGTTACTTTTGCCTCAACCGTTGCTTGGGCCGATGTAGCTCTAAGGGTGAGAATAGCCGGTGCACCAAGTGGAACCGCAAACAGCCCACTTGTCTCTGTCATGGGAACAAGGGCTTACCAGGTTGAACGGATAGGAACTGCCGATTTGCCGGCTACAGCAACAATTGCCATCAGGGGAAATAATTACACCTTTGGCAATAGCGATAATCTTATAGGCGATAGGCCCGAGATAAGGGTTGCCCAAGCCAATAGCCTTACCGGGCCATGGACAGAAAGATCCCTGACGACTGGAACAGGAGCCATAGTTGATAACACCACCTACACATACACTACGGCCGCCACCGCGCCTGGGCCTATTGCTCCTCTGGCTACCAACGGAGGGTTCTTCGCCTTTGCCACCTTATATAGTGCTCCACTCCCGGCTGTATTTACTTTCGCACCCAACCAATTCCCCTTTAGCAACGTCAACATCGGAAGCACTTCACCCGATCAAACATTTACGATGAGTAATACCGGCGGGCTCCCTCTTTCGGTAACCAGTGTTGCAAAAACCGGAGCCGATGCCGCTGAATTTGTTCTTACGGATGCCAACACGTATCCCTTGACACTTGCCGCTGCTGCTTCTGCCACCTATACTGTTGCTTTCAAGCCAACTAGTGCAGGAGCAAAGATCGCAAGTATTAGCATGATTACCAGTGTGGGAACTTATGAAGTATCGCTTACAGGAACAGGTGTAGAACCTCCTCCTACACTTCCCATGCCACGCAATCTCACAGCTATTGCTACACCCAACACTGTGCAGCTCAACTGGCAGGAACCAAACCTGAGTGGTGTTACCTATGAAGACTTTTTTGAAGGCTTCGAAGCAGGCATTCTACCAACCGGATGGGTGATTTATGATGCTGATGGTGATACATACAATTGGGAAGTATTCTCCATTCCTGCCTCATGGCCACCACATTCAGGCAACGGCATTATTGCCAGTGCTTCCTGGATGTCAACCACCGGGCCACTTACACCCAACAACTGGTTAGTTACACCTCCCATCCAGGTTTCAAATGAATCGCAACTCAAGTTTTGGGTAGCTGGTCAGGATCCGGCATGGGCTGCTGAAAAGTATTACGTGCGAATTTCCACCACGGGAAATGCTGTGGCCAACTTCACAACCACGCTGCACACTGGTATTTCTACCGGTACATGGCAGGAGATCGTAGTAAACCTGAGCGCTTATGGCGGACAAACAGTGTACCTCGCATTCGTTCATGCCGATATAACAGATATGTTCTATATCAAGCTTGATGATATCCTGGTTACCAACACCGTTACCACGGCGGCCTATACTCCTTTTGTTGCCAATAACAATATTCCGGAATACAGTTTCAAGACAGCCGGTATGACAAAAGCAGCCATCAATGCCCGCCTGGGACAAATATACCAATCCATGGTCGCCTCACAAGGCTTGGCAGCTGAGCTTGACGAAGGCACAGGCCCGGTTCTGGTAACACCTCAAGGCAGCAAGAGTCTTGCAACCCGTGATGTGTTGTACGACAATGGCCCATTCATCAATGCCCCCGGCCAGGGACCAAATGGAGCAGACGGTAGCGTTCTGCAAAGTTCACTTGGTATGACTACCTACGGCCCTAGTGTGAACTATGCCGCTACTCCTGTGCCAATAAGGGTTGCCGATGATTTTGAAGTTACCGGGAACTGGAATGTTGAGACCTTTACTTTCTATGGGTATCAAACATCCACAACGCATGCCAATCCACCACTTACCTCATTTACCAGCGGGCGCTTACAGATTTGGGATGGCGATCCGGCCAACCCGGCCAGCCAGGTGGTTTGGGGCGACATGACCATAAATCGCATGGTCTCAACATCATGGTCTGGCGCGTATCGTTACACAGAGACTACGGTAAACAACCAGCGCCCGATTATGGCGGTTGTGTGTGAAACTCCTGGTCTAACGCTTCAACCCGGCACCTATTGGGTGGAATTTGCCATGACAGGTACCATTGCCTCAGGTCCGTGGGGTGTTCCCATCACAATTAATGGGCAAACCTCAACAGGGAATGCCCAGCAGTACACCGGTACTACCAACGCATGGGCCCCATTGCTTATGGGTGGTACCAGTACTCCTTATGGGCTGCCATTCCTTATCGGCGGTACAGTTGGCGGAGGTAGTGATTACAACCTCTTGGGTTATAATGTATACCGCAACGGTGTGCAGCTTGCCAATACCATTTCAGCCCTTACATACCTTGATACACCAGTTGCAGCAGGCACTTATACTTACGGAGTAACTGCTGTTTATGGTGCTCCCACACCTGGCGAATCAGATCCTATTGAAATTGATGTAACTGTATCGGCAACCGCAGGAATTTTCCCACTACTCGAAACCTTTACCAATACCCTCTTCCCACCCGAAGACTGGATGGTGTACGATGCTGATGGCGCAGGTACAATCTGGGTAAGATCTACAGCACAAAACCATACCACGGGAGGTGGCGGATCAGCTTTCCACAACTATGCTGTTGCTTCGGCCGGCCTTCAGAAAGGCTGGTTAGTTTCGCCGCTTGTTTCAATACCTCCAGCAATAAACGCTGAGTTGACATTCTGGTCGTATAATTCTTTCCCTACCGATTATGGTAATAATAGTGTTATGGTCAGCACAACCACCCAAAGTCCGGCCACTGGTAACTATGTTCAGGTGTGGACAACAGCATCTGTTACCACTGCTTGGGTTAAAACGGTTGTTGACCTGAGCTCTTTTGCCGGCCAGGATATCTATTTTGGCTTCCACTACCAAGGCGAGTATGCCCACGGCTGGTACCTGGATGATGTCAGTGTTGACCCACGTTATCCGAAGGATCTCGCTGCTACCAAGGTAACAGGACCAGGAAATCCCACTTCCGGAACAGCTTCCACCTATAAAGTTTTTGTTAAGAATCTTGGAACGGCCGCTCAGAGCACTTACACCGTTTCATTATTCAAGGAAGGTGGCGTATTGGTTGGAGCTCTGCCCGGTGTGGCGATTGACCCGGATCAGGAATTATCCTTTGACATACCATGGACACCAGGCACTGCCGGTAATACATTCCTCTATGGAGTGGTTGACCTGGCTGGAGATCAGCTTCTTGCAAACAACACCTCTCCCAACCTGAATGTTGAGGTTATGCCTGTAGGTACAGTTGTTGTTACAATTGGAACAGGAACAACATTTCCGACAACTGCCATCAGGGTTCCATTTGATTTTTACTATAAAAACAACCTGGCTCAATCAATCTATTATGCTGATGAAATTGGCCCGATCGGAGGATTTCTGAAGGGAATTACCTATTACAATAGCTTTGTTACGAACCTGCCTGATAAAAATGTTAAAATCTGGGTAGGCACTACCACATGGGATAACCTGAATGCCGGCTGGGTGGCACCTGCTTCGCTGACCCTGATGTATGATGGCACGGTTAATTTCCCCTCAGGAAGTAATTCCATCTATATTCCTTTTGCAACACCCTTCGTTTATATGGGTGGAAACCTGGTTGTATATACAAACCGTGTTTGGGAGAATTTCTACTTTAATTCAGGTGACAGGTTCTTCCTTACCCAAACAACGAATAAACCTGCCAGGACCAGGCACGTTTCGGCTGATGCAACTGTTTATGATCCTGCCACACCTCCCACACCGGCTGCTTCACAGCTTAAAGACTGGCATCCGAACACCACGCTGTTCTTTCAGCTTGCGTATGGATCCGTTCAGGGTATTGTGAAAGATGCTGCCTCGGGTAATCCTATATTAGGGGCACAGGTGAGCATGGGCAATCAATCATTTGTTACTTTAGCCAATGGTGCTTTTGCATTCAACGACGTATCAATCGGGAATTACACACTTAGTGCTCAAAAACCCGGCTATGCCACTGTCACGAAGCAAATTACCATCCCGGCCAATCAGACCATTACCGAAGACCTGGCACTTACCAAGGATATTGTCGTTCCGGGTGCCATGATCGCCGTATTAAATCCATCGGAAACATCTGTGGTTCTCAAATGGGGCTTACCCAATGGGGCTTACGAGATTATATATGACGACGGTGTGGCCGAAACCCATGCGGTATGGGCATTAGGAGGCAATATGAATGCCTTGCGTTTTACTCCTGCCAGCTATCCGGCCGACATCCTGCGTGGCTCTGTCAATATTGGCAATGGTTTGTTCCCTGTCGGCACTGTGCTGACACCTTTCCAGATGGCTGTGTTTGATGATGATGGCCCCAATGGATTCCCCGGTACCCAGCTTGGTGTTGTAAGCGTTACCCCTACTAAGTATGGCTGGGTGAACTTCAACCTGAGTAGCCTAAACCTTACCATTGCCAGTGGCGATTTCTACTTAGTAATGATCCAGGGCGGAAACTCACCAAACTGTGTCCCCATAGCCGTTAATCAAACCAATCCGGTGATGCGGAGCTACAGCAGGCTCGTAACGGGTGGTGGCGCATGGGCAATAGCTGGTGTCAACGATTTCATGATTCGCGCAGTTGTTCAATCGCCCGGCGGAATGCCAGGCCTTGCCCTCAGCCCACCTTACTTTGTGGACTATGCAAAACCACAGGCCGGGATGCTATTTGAACACAACCCCATTTCAGCTTCCGGATTTGTTGGTGAAGCCACTTACAGCCCGATTGAAGGAACCGGTGAACAGTTCCGGAATCTGCTGGGTTACAGGATATTCCGCCTGAGTGAAGGACAGGAAAACGACGAAGCTTCATGGCTCATGATTGGTAACCCCTCTAACACGGTATTTGTTGATAATGCATGGCCAACCCTGCCCGACGGATCATATCGCTGGGCTGTGAAGGCCAGATACACCGGCGGCTCATTCTCTGGTGCTGTGTTGTCGAACATTCTTCGCAAGAACTTCCTGAGCAATGTAACTGTTAAGGTTACCTTAAGCGATCCGGCAGCAAGCCCTGCAGGCACAAAGGTTACACTCACCAACAACGCTTTCGCACAGTATAATTATGCCGCGACAGCAGGCGCAAACGGAACTGTTAACTTCCCGAGTGTTGTCAAAGGCGCTTACACCCTCAATGTACTGCTCGATAACTATGATCCACATACGGCACAGGTAAACATTATTGCAAATACAATGACTATTAATGTTAACCTCCTTGAAACCACCTATCCGCCTTCTAATCTGGTAGTGAACCCTATTACCCTGGTGGCTACATGGGATCAAGCTTCGCCCCCATTCCCTGAAGTGATTGTCAACTTTAACAATGGTATGCCCCAAGGATGGACTGTAATCAGTAATGGAACAGCTCCCGACTTTAAATGGCAGGTAATCCCTGACCTTGGTGGAAGTTCGTTAAATGGTACACCTTTTGCCATTGCCAACAGCGATGCTGCTCCCAGTACTGCTTTGCTCGATGAGTACCTGATATCACCTGTGATGAACGTCGCAAGTCAACCCACGGTATTCCTGGAATTTGATCAATATTACCGCCACCTGGGCACCGGCTCTTATGGACAGGTAGATGTTTGGAACGGCACGGCT
>JAUXXY010000085.1 GCA_030684735.1 Bacteroidales bacterium
GTTAAAAGAATTAAAAGAAGTGGTTGTAACCTCAGCCCGACCTGATGACAACATCATGAAGCCCATGATGAGCACCATCCGGATAGAGTCAAAAACTATACAGCGCATCCCTGCCCTGATGGGAGAAGTGGATATCATCAAGGCCATCCAGTTGCTGCCCGGGGTGCAATCGGCCAGCGAAGGATCGTCAGGATTCAGTGTAAGAGGAGGTGCTCCCGATCAAAACCTGATCATGCTCGACGAAGCCACGATTTACAGCGCCTCGCACCTGCTGGGATTTTTCTCGGTGTTCAACAACGATGCGGTGAAGGATGTAACGCTCTACAAAGGCGATATCCCTCCTTCAACGGGTGGCAGGCTTTCGTCGGTGCTGGATGTGAGAATGAAAGAGGGCAATACGAAAAAGTTCAGCGCAGCAGGTGGGGTGGGCAATATCTCAAGCCGTCTCACCCTCGAAGGGCCTGCTTTTGGTGAGAAAACTTCGTTTATGGTGTCGGGACGCAGAACCTATGCCGATATCTTTCTCCCTTTTGCCAAAGATGAAAATGTTCGCGACAACACCCTCTATTTCTACGACCTGAACGCCAAGATCAATCATCGCTTCAACGAAAACAACCGCCTGTTTTTGAGTGGTTATTTCGGAAGGGACATATTTAAGAACGAATTTGCCGGCATGGGTTTCGGAAACCGCACCCTGTCGCTGCGGTGGGTACACTTGTTTTCGCAGAAAGTATTTTCGAACTTCACACTGATCAACAGTGAATATGATTATGAGATCGGAACACCTGCCGGTAGCGTCAATTCGTTTCTTTGGATATCGAGCATGAAAGATCTTAGCTCAAAAGCTGACTTCACCTATTTTATTGTCCCAACGTTTACCCTGAAGTTTGGGGCATCTACCTCAATTTTAACCTTCGATCCAGGCACTGCCAAAGGCCTGGGTTCGGAAAGCCTTTTCAACGAATACACCATACCACGACGTTTTGCCCTTCAACATGGGATATATGCCGGCGCTGAGCACCAGGTCAGCGAACATCTATCGGTGAAATATGGAATTCGCTATTCCATTTTTCAAAACACCGGCAAGGCATCTGTGTACTATTACAATGGGAACTTCGAAAAAATTGATTCGGCACAGTTTGGCAGCGGACAGATATACAACACATATTATGGACTGGAACCGCGTTTGGGTGTTGTTTACACGCTCAACCGCATTTCATCTTTAAAAGCCAGCTACTCGCGTACCCGTCAATATGTTCACCTTGCTCAGAACTCTACTGCCGGTACACCACTTGATTTATGGTTTGCCTCGGGCCCCAACGTGAAGCCCCAGGTTGCCGACCAGTTTGCCCTGGGGTACTTCAGAAACTTCAGGAAAAACACCCTCGAGACCTCCGTTGAGGTGTATTACAAAAACATGCAACACACCATTGATTTCAAGGATCACGCCAACCTGCTGCTAAATAAGGAGATGGAAGCAGAACTGCGGTTCGGAAAATCCTGGTCTTATGGGATGGAATTGCTCCTGCGCCTTTACGACACCCGTCTGAATGGTTGGGTTAGCTACACTTACAGTAAGAGCCAGCGCCGATTTTCGCATATCAACGGTGGCCATATCTATCCTTCGCCGTATGACAAACCCCACGATGTTTCGGTGGTACTCAATTACGATTTTTCGAGCCGCCTGGTGCTTTCAGCCAATTGGGTTTACTCAACCGGTTCGCCGATCACGTTGCCAACCGGCAAAGCAATCTATGGGGGCATGGTGATACCCATTTATTCCGACCGCAATGCATACCGCTTGCCCGATTACCACCGTCTCGACCTGTCGGTGATCCTGAAAAACAAAATAAAACCCAAGCGAAAATGGGAGCATGAATGGAATTTCTCGATCTATAATGCCTACGGCCGCAAAAATACATGGGCCATCAATTTTGTGGAGGATGAAACAGACCCGCAGGTGCTCCATGCGGTAAAGACCTATCTGTTTTCAGTGGTCCCCGCCATTACTTTTAACTTCAAATTCTGAGATCAACATAAAATCATGATTATCTACATTCTAACAATATTCAAATCGCTGGCTCATCACTCAAAACGCTTTATCAAAACATTGATACCGGTTTTAATGCTCTATTCTTGCACCGAGCGCATTGACCTGGAACTCGACACAACCTATACCCGCCTGGTTGTTGAAGGTGCCATCACTACAGACACCGGCATTCATCGGGTCAGTCTTAGTACCTCCACCGATTTTTACAACCAAAACGCTCCTCCTGTTGTATCACGGGCTGTGGTAACGATCAGCGATGGGGATATCACATGGCCCCTGGCCGAAAACCCTGTTGGGAGTGGAATTTATGAAACTACGAACGGGGTGCATGGTATTGAAGGGAGAATGTACATGCTCTCCATATCCCTGAACCAACCCATAGGCGGAAGCAGCACCTACAAAGCTTCCTGTGCGATTCGGGCTACCACTCAACCCGATTCAATACAGGTAGTTTATCAACCCCAATGGGGTCCGGGCTTCTGGGAGGTGAAACTCTTTGCACAGGACCCGCCGACCGACGATTTTTATAAGTTCCTGGTTTATAAAAACAAGGTACTGCTTACCGACACCTTAAACAAAGTGATTGTTCGTGACGACCGTTTGTTTAATGGCAAATACACCAACGGCATAGGAGTTGGGTATCTCGATTCACGGAATCCAAGGGAGCAAGTACTACCCGGAGATACTATAACCCTGATGATGGCCAACCTCACCGAGGATTATGCCGGTTTTATCTGGACAGCACGTACCCAAAGCGGATTCAATTCTCCTCTGTTCAGCGGGCCTCCTGCGAACATCAAAGGCAATATCACCAACGGTGCTATCGGGTTTTTTGCTGCTTATCAGTCACGCTATGTTTCAATGGTTTATCAAGCTCAGTAGCTTCAGGTTCATCCAATACAGGTTTGAATTATATATTGCACACTCCCTGTTGTTTGTAGCAGGGTTTTTTGTAATTTTATTTTCTGGAAGCCTTTTAAAAAGCTTAGTCTAACCCACTGGATGTTACCATATTATCATGAAACTTTATGAACTTTTTTTAGTTTTTCTAATTATTCAGGTCAAAACGGAGCATTAAATCAACAGGCAAGTTATTAAAACAGCCAATAAGAGGATTTAATATGAGAACATTACTCACAATCATTTCCATTCTTTTATCATTCATGGTGAGTAGCCAGGATTATAGACTATTCCACGCAGGTTCAAAAAAAGTTTTTGCCGGTTATCCCGATCCCGATACTGCATTTAGTCTTACTTTTAATTCGGCGGTGCAAATAGGGACTGATTCAGTTTATCACAATTTCAACTTTTTAAGCAGTCAATGGATTACACCTGATACCTGCGATAACATCTACTTGAATTTTGTAGCTTGCCTATACCAGGACAGGCCATCCTGGATTGGTAGAGGAATCACCCATGATAATTCAAATAGCTATAAGTTTGTTACCAGTGCGGGCGACACACTACGCTTTAATTTCAACCTTCTGACTGGTGATTCCGTACTCTTTTTCAGCGATGCTACTCAACGTTTCCATATTATTTATGATGGGGCAGACACAACTGCATTTATGGGTTTTGCCGACTCATCAAAGTTTTACCGTATATCCCACACCAATTTGTTGGGCAATGTTATTAATTCTCCGTTGCACAACGAGAAGATTATTATCGGTAAAGCACTTGGCCTGATCAGGTTTTTTATCATTGATAAATTCCCGCAAACGCTGCAGCCACTTCATATCGTTGGCAATGCTGTTCCCGAAGCCGGTTTTGTCAGACTGACTCATGAGATGATATATGACCACCAGCCCGGCGACGAAATTCAACATATAGATAGGTATATCCACCCCGGTGGGCCAACGTGGTACAATTACCGCCGGTATATTAAGCATTCCTACCTGGATAGAACTGAAACACAGGATTCAATATTTTACCTGGCTGCAAGAGTAATATACGATGCTGGAGCTAACACCGTGACAAACAACACTATCACCCTTAAATATAAAAAAAACATAGTCCTCGATGAAACACCCTTTGAACGTATAAATCAGGCTTACTTATTACAAAACAGATGGTTATATAAAACCGAAAGTTGTGGTTTGCAGTTTTGGGCCTATTCTTTTGAACCGCAATACTTGACATACTGTGAGTATGACAATTGTTGGGGGCCTTTTGATAACGGGGCCTGGGGGCCTGGTCCACCTCCATCGGAAAAAACCATCTATATGCTAGGCCTGGGATTATATAAAACATATAGTCACAAAACTTATTCACCTCCTTATGGATATTCTCATGACTATTATATAACCTATTTCAAAAAGGATGGGATTGTCTGTGGGGTTGAGGTGATTGCCGGCATAGACGCCCCCTTAAACCTAACATCATGTTTGGTAGTTTACCCCATCCCGGCAAAGGATTATCTTATTATAAAATTGGAAAAAACAAGTGAAGGAACATTGTTTATCAGCAACCTAAACGGACAGGAGCTAATTAAAACTGCCATCAAAGAACCTGCAACTAAAATTGATATTCAAAAACTACCTCCGGGTATGTACCTCGTAAAACTTGTGAGCGGAACTCAGGTATGTGTTAAAAAGATAATCAAACACTAATTGGTAGGCTCGAAACAAAGCACAACAGCAAGCGTTGTTATTTCATCTGATGAGGCATAAATAACAGTAAAACTGAATAACGCATCCTAAATGAAAAGATCCCTAATCCTGTTTTCCCTTGTAATTATTCATGTACTCAATTCATTCGGCCAGGGGCCGTTGAAAATCGCCCTCCTGAAATACGGTGGTGGTGGCGATTGGTACGCCGATCCTACCGCACTGCCTAACCTCATCACCTTCTGCAACGAACAGCTTGGTACCAATATCCAAAAAATACATGATATTGTGGAAGTGGGCAGCAACGACATTTTCAACTATCCGTTTGTGCACATGACCGGGCATGGCAATGTTGAATTCTCCTCGCAAGAAGCACAAAACATACGTAAATACCTCCTCTCCGGTGGGTTTCTGCATATTGACGACAATTACGGAATGGATCCTTACGTAAGGCCCCAGTTAAAAAAAGTTTTCCCTGAACTGGATTTTATTGAACTACCCTTCAACCACGAAATCTATAACCAGAAGTTTAAGTTCCCCGCAGGGTTGCCTAAGATTCATGAACACGATGGCAAGCCCCCTCAAGGGTTTGGATTGTTTTGGGAAGGAAGGCTCGTTTGCTATTACACTTTCGAAACCGATCTGAGCGATGGCTGGGAAGACCCATTAGTGCACGGTAACTCTCCCGAGACCAGGTTGAAGTCATTGAAAATGGGAGCGAATTTGATTCAGTTTGTGTTTACGAAATAGTTAGCGGGGCTTGTTGAAAGAAACTAGGAGACAGCAAGAAAGGGAGAGGCAAATTTTGGTTAATTATTTTTTTGAGGTGCTAAGATTAACCTTTGTGTAACTTTGAGAAACCCTTTGTGTAACTTTGTGTAAGAGCTATGCCACAGAGTTTCACAAAGATACCACGAAGTACCACAGAGTAATATAGTTTGTCATGGACGAAAATGAATTGTCAAAAATAATCATTGGTTGTGCAATCGAAGTGCATAGACAACTAGGCCCAGGTCTTTTAGAATCTGCTTATCAGGAATGTTTGTTATATGAATTGAAAATCAAAGGATTAAACGTTCAAAAAGAAAAACCAATGCCTATAATCTACAAAGACATCAAACTAGATCACGGATACAGATTAGATTTATTAGTGGAAAATAAAGTCGTGATAGAGATTAAAACTGTAGAGGCGTTAAATGAGGTTCATACAGCACAAGTATTAACCTATTTAAAACTTGGCGATTATAAACTTGGGTTATTATTGAATTTTTATGTTAGTATTCTAAAAAACGGAATAAAAAGAATTATCAACTAACCTTAGCACCTCAAAAAAATAATTAACCCAAATTTTAACCATCAAAATATTTATACAATTATGAAATTTCTCAAGCTTCATTCAATTATTTTTTTGTTTTTGGTTGCAGGTTGTTTATCAGCTTGTGGTCAGACTAAAGTGCTGGTTACCTATTACAGCCGCGATGGGCATACAAAAGCCCTTGCCGAAGCTGTTGCTAAGGGAGCCCAAAGCATTGAAGGTATTACAGTTAGGTTAATACCTGTTGGCGATGTAAAAACCAATGACTTGCTCGAGACCGATGCGATAATTGTAGGAAGTCCGGTTTACAATGCCAATGTTGCGCCTGAGGTTTCGGCATTTTTCTCTACCTGGCCATTTGAAGGTGCTCCGCTCAAAGATAAAGTTGGAGCTGCTTTCGCCACAGGGGGAGGCATTTCAGCCGGCGAAGAGCTAACACAATTATCTATCCTTCACAGCATGCTGATTTTCGGAATGGTGATAGTGGGCGGGCCCACCTGGGAACAACCTTTTGGTGCTTCGGCCATCACCCACGAAAAGCCTTTTGGCTCTACCACCAAAGGTGTTGTGGATGAAATGTTTCTGGAAAAAGGTACAGCGCTTGGTAAACGTGTGGCTGAAATCGCAAAGATGATGAAAGCAAAATTAAGTAATTGATTGGTAGGCTGTTAGTGTCTTATTAAAAACATTTTGACGACTTTTAGCAAAATATTGTATAGATAATTTGAGATTTACTTCGTAGACGGTAGTCAGTATTCGGTAGTCGGTGGTCAGTATTCGGTATTCAGTAAAAAAAGGTTATGGAATATGTAAAAAGTTTTAGAGATTTAGAAGTATATAAACTTTCACGCCAATTATCACGGGAGATTTTTGAACGTTCCAAAAAATTCCCAAAAGAAGAAATGTATTCGCTTACTGATCAAATCAGAAGATCATCGCGTTCAGTGGGAGGCTCCCGCAGATGCGGGACTGAAGCATGGGCTAAACGAAATTATGAAAAGCATTTTGTAAGCAAATTAACTGATGCTGATGGCGAACAATTGGAAACTCAACATTGGATTGAAACTGCATTAGATTGTTTCTATATTTCAAATGAAATCGCAAATAATTTATTAGAAAGATATTTTACGGTTGGAAAAATGCTTAATTCAATGATGGAAAAAGCAGAAAAATTTTGCAAAAAACCTTTAACCAATTGAC
This sequence comes from Bacteroidales bacterium, assembly GCA_030684735.1. Classification (GTDB taxonomy): domain Bacteria; phylum Bacteroidota; class Bacteroidia; order Bacteroidales; family JAAYJT01; genus JAAYJT01. The sequence continues at coordinate 7,172 of JAUXXY010000085.1, forward strand.
TACCGAATACTGACTACCGAATACTGACCACCGAATACTGACCACCGAATACTGACCACCGAATACTGACCACCGAATACTGACCACCGAATACTGACCACCGAATACTGACTACCGAATACTGACTACCGAATACTGACTACCGAATACTGACTACCAACATAACCTATTTTGTTGTGGCTTGTCCACGTTAGGTTGTTATACTGTGGGCTGTTCGGCATAGTTCTCCCGTGTCCAAAGCTGAAATGTCTGCTTGTTTTTGAATTTGGCATAATACTCAAAAACCATCCTCATCCACTCTCTACGGCTCTCAGGTCCTTCTTCAATGGCTTCAAGAAATTTCTTGCTTGTATAACTCTTAAATCCTTGTGACGCCAAATTATCAATTCTAAATTATCAATTATCAATTTTAAACGAAGCAATCTGCTCTTCCAGCACCTTGATGCGTGCCAGGGCATCGCTTTCTTTACGACGCTCAATCTCCACCACTTCGGGCTTGGCGTTGGCAATAAACTTTTCGTTGCTGAGTTTTTTTTGAACCACGACAAGGAATCCTAGGGTATAATCGAGTTCCTGCTGCAACCTGGCAATTTGCTCTCCAATGTCGGCGGTATTTTCGATGGGGACAAAGAATTCAGTTCGCTTGACCACAAAACCCAATGCACCGGAAATTTTCTCCGTGGTGTATTTCAACCTATCGAGGTTGCAAAGTTTGATCACCACCGGATCGAAGGTAAGATCGGCAGGCTCATCGTTGTTTTTCCTGATCAACAATGTGAGGGCCTGCCTCATGGCAATATTATTGACAGCACGCAGGTTACGTACGGCGTTGATGACTTCGGCGGCAAAATCGAACTGGCTGATGATTTCGCCCTCAGTTCTACCCGGTTCAGGCAAAGGTTCTATCATGATGCTTTCGCCCGCTTGTCTGCTTTTCAGAAGATGCCAGATTTCTTCGGTGATGAAGGGCATGAAAGGATGCAGCAGGTGCATCAGTTTATCGAAGAACACAAGGGTAAATTGTAAAGTTTTATTATCAATGGGTTGGCCATAAGGCGGCTTGATCATCTCGAGATACCACGAGCAGAAATCATCCCAAATGAGTTTATAAATAGTCATCAGGGCATCGGAGATACGAAATTTATCAAAATGATCTTCTATCTGTTCGATGGCGGCATTCAATCTTGCTTCGAACCAACGCACTGAAACCTTTGAATAATCAGGTTGTGAAATAGATGAATCTGTTTTCCAACCCTTCACCAACCGTAACGCATTCCATATTTTGTTGCTAAAATTGCGCCCCTGCTCGCAAAGCGAAACATCAAAAGGAAGGTCGTTTCCTGCCGGAGAGAGCAGCAACATGCCCACGCGTACACCATCAGCACCATATTGCCTGATCAGTTCAAGGGGTTCGGGAGAGTTGCCTAATTGTTTCGACATTTTCCGGCCCAACTTATCACGTACAATACCGGTATAATACACATTCTTAAATGGTATAGCTTTTCGATATTCCCATCCGGCCATGATCATTCGCGCCACCCAGAAAAACATAATTTCCGGTGCCGTTATCAGGTCGTTGGTGGGGTAATAATATTGGATATCAGGATTATCCGGATGCCGGATTCCATCAAATACCGAGATCGGCCAGAGCCATGATGAGAACCACGTGTCAAGCACATCCTCGTCCTGTCGTAAGGTGGCAGGTTTAACTTCAATTCCCAGTTTTGCAGTGGCCAGTACGGCGGCTTCTTCCGCTGTTTTTGATACAAAAATCTCACCATCAGGCATATACCATGCCGGGATGCGTTGCCCCCACCAGAGCTGGCGCGAGATACACCAATCCTTCACATTTTCCATCCAATGGCGGTAGGTGTTTTTGAACTTGGCAGGATGAAACCGTATGGTGTCGTTCATTACAAGTTCCAGGGCAGGCCTTGCCATTTCCTGCATCTTGCAGAACCATTGTATCGAGAGTTTGGGTTCAATCACCGCGTCGGTGCGCTCGGAAAAGCCAACCTTATTCACATAATCTTCCAGCTTCACCAGGTTGCCGGCAACGCGCAGCTCCTCAACAATTTTTTCACGAACAACAAAGCGGTCTTCACCGATATGTATCACGGCAGCATCGCTGAGCGTACCATCGGGGTTAAAGATATCAACAATCGGTAGTTTGTGGTTCTGACCAATATAATAGTCGTTGATGTCGTGAGCAGGAGTAATTTTCAAAGCTCCTGTACCAAATTCCCTATCCACATAAACGTCGCTAATCACAGGAACCGGTCTGTGGATAAGTGGAACCAGTACCGTCTTACCAATGAGGTGCTTAAAACGCTCGTCATCAGGATGTACGCACACCGCCGTGTCGCCAAGGATGGTTTCGGGACGGGTGGTGGCAATGGTAATATAACCTCGTCCGTTTTTCAATTCATCTTCAGTAGCCCCTTGTACCTGGTAGCGCACATAATACAGTTTCGATTGCACTTCCTTGTAGTTCACTTCCTCATCCGAAACAGCAGTAAGAGCGCTGGGATCCCAGTTCACCATCCGGACTCCACGATATATATAACCTTTGTTATAGAGGTCAATAAAAACATCTATCACCGATTCATACATGTGTTCGTCCATCGTGAAGCAGGTGCGATCCCAATCGCAGGATGCACCCAGTTTTTTCAATTGTTCAAGGATGATACCGCCATGTTTCTCTTTCCATTCCCAGGCATGTTTGAGGAATTCTTCGCGGGTGATATCCGATTTCTGAATACCTTCGGCCCTGAGTTTGTTCACCACCTTGGCTTCGGTAGCTATGCTTGCATGGTCGGTTCCGGGGAGCCACAGGGCATTAAAACCTTTCATGCGTGCGCGGCGAACCAAAATATCCTGTATGGCATTATTCAGCATGTGACCCATGTGCAACACCCCGGTAACATTGGGCGGAGGGATCACGATGGTGTATGGTGTACGTTTGTCGGGTGTGGAACGGAAAAATCCATGTTCCATCCAGTAGTCGTACCAGCGTTGTTCGGTTTGGTTGGGTTCGTAACGGCTTGGAATATCAGAATGTTTGTAGGTCATTGCAAGGCGATAAGTTTTTGAAGCGGGCAAATTTAGTAAATTTGGCGTCATGAAAATTGAACCCGGTTTGAGAAACATCATACCACCAACCTTATCTCTATGACCCCAGAAGTCCTTTTCACCATTATCGTTGGAATTCTAGTATTCAACTATGTGTTTGGCTTGGTGCTTGATTACCTGAACTACATCCATCGCAAAACTGCCCTACCACCTGAATTGCAGGGAATTTATGACGAAGAAACCTATCGCAGGCAACAGGATTACAAAAAGGCAAACACCCGTTTTTGTTTCGTATCGGGCGTTTTTAGTTTCGCGGTGACGATGGTTTTTCTTCTCGGAGGTGGTTTTCCATGGCTCGATGGAATTGTCCGCAGTATTACTGCACATCCGATTCTGATGGCTTTATTGTTTTTTGGCATCATCATGTTGGCTTCCGATTTGTTCGGAACACCATTTGATATTTACGAGACCTTCGTGATCGAAGAACGTTTTGG
>JAUXXY010000088.1 GCA_030684735.1 Bacteroidales bacterium
GCACAATAGGTTTAAGGAAATTTATGAGGTTTTGCTCGAAAAATGCCGAACTTTCAATGATTGGCGACAGGTTTAACGGAATTTTTTCTGCCGCATAGAGCACGTTTTCTATTTTCAAAACTGTTGATTGGCCCAGGTTTACAGCATTTTGTTCGACATTGCGTAATATAATCTTGCGCGAATCAGAATAGTTGAGGAAAACAATGGTGGAAAAAATCAGGATGATGCCTGATAATATATAGATGGTAAGCTTAAATGCAATACTTTTATTTCTGAACATTGCGGCTTGGATTGGTCAATCTCAACTTGTTTCCCACAAAAAACTCTTCGTATGGATCAAACTTCGTGATTGCCCCTTGGTTGAACAGTGTATTTGCTGTATTGAGATAGTCAGCTTTCTTAAGATCGGGGGCAGAAATGTTGCCGTTTTCGGTTAAAATATCTTCCATTCGATTGAGCATCCATCGCTGATGGGCTTTACTCACCGGAATATTGCCGTGCTTCATGTATCTGATGACAACACCCAGTGTTTCTTCTTTGTTTTTGAAAGCATATTTCCAGCCCTCAATGGTTGCTTGCACAAACCTTGCACAGATGTCGGGATGCTTATTATAAGTTTCTTCCCGACAATAAATGCCATCTTCGGGGAAGTTTAAATCGTAATCTATGAAGAAAAAAACATTCAGGTCTTCAAAGTCAATACCCGCCTCGTACAACTGATGGTATTCATTATACCACATCATGGTCATGATATCCAGGCCACCACTCAGAAATAAATTTATTGTGCTGGTGATGGGTACAACTTCGACCGCAAGATCGTATTTTCTTAAGAATGCTTTCGGCAATTCCTGGAAATCTGATCGCCAAACACCCAATTTTTTCCCGTTGAAGTCGGCAATCTTTTCGATACCACTGCTCTTACGCGCAACGAATACCAATGCTGATTTTTGCGAAAGCTGGCAAAGATTTACGATCGGCATATTCTCCGTGTGCCTGATTTCGAGAGCTCGGGATAAAAACATGCTGGTAAATTCAGCCAGGTCCTTCTCGATCACTGCTTTTACAGGATAGGTAGGCCCTCCGTCTAAGATTATAACATCAAGATTCAGGTTGGTATAATAACCTTTTTCTTTGGCCATGTAGAAGCCTGCAAATTGGGCCTGATGGAGCCAATGCGGCATGTAGCGAACCCTTGCAAGATCTTGTGCATGAATAGTTTGTAACAACAATGCTGCAAGTATGACGGCGAATGTGCTCAGGTTTTGTTTTGCTTTCATCCGTTAAACATCAATTATCCTAAATTCCGTTGCAAACGGTACACCTTTGAAGTCTTCAATGAATTTTTCTGATACGTGCGTAAGGCAGCTTTGCTGTGTATCCAGGCCAAGTTGTCGGGCATCGTTGACCACTAAGTTGTAGAATTTTTCGGAAAAAACTATCCGGTGGATGCGCGACTTTGTCATCAGGCGAGCAGATAAGTCAATATCACGGCCATAATAATCATCGTAATTCGCAAAGTAAGTGATATTGTAAACATCGGTGCAGTAATGCAATGCTACCTTGCAGGGAAGAAACATGGTGCTACCCGGAAAATTCTTAATGTTGTGGAGTGTGGCATAGATCTCTTCGAGCAGGTGATAGTGATTGTTGATGGTTTTTTTCTTGCGCAGGTCCTCGTCGGGGATATATAGCATAAGCTCATCGCCGATTCCTTTCACCACATGGTTTGGGAAATCGTTTAGGAAAGTAATGAAGTTAAATGTGTTATTCAACATTCGGGCCCATGATTTAAATTCTGTACGGTATTTTATGTTTGTTGATCCAACGATATCAATAAAAATGCAAGTGCCCGGGCAAGTGGGCAAATCTGCTAACAACTTATCCAGCTCAGGAGAATTGGGGTCTTTGAAATTGATATATGTTGCCATGCGATGCGTAATTAGAAAGATGAAAGGGCTTCGTCGAGATTGGGATAGATGCTGAAGATGCTGTTAAAACCCGAAATTTCGAAAATCTCGCGAATGTTTTCCTGTAACCCGCACAATGCAAATTTGCCTTTGATGCTGATGATTTTTTTCAAACCGACTAAAAATATTCTTAATCCCGAACTGCTCACATAATCCATTTGGCTGCAATCAACCAACAAACGGATATGCCCTTTTTCGAGAAGTTCGTTGATTTTTGATTCCAACTGATTGTAGTTGCTCGTGTCGAGTCGTCCGATAATTTCAATGATTGTTACATCATTCTTTTGTATCTCTTTGATTTCCATTGCTTTGTAATAAAATATTGTTCGATTTAAGTCTATTCAATTTTCTTTTTCAAAATCAACTTATTGCAGTTTTTGATGCGTTTGTATTGCATGTCGTCAACCATCTTTCGGGCGAGGTAGATTCCCATGCCTCCAATCTGCCGTTCTTCTGCATCTTTGTGGAGGTAATCGGGGTCGGGAACTTTTGTGGGATTAAAAGGCTTACCCTCATCCTTAAGTGTAATTATAATTTCGTTCCCATCTGTCTTAACCGAAAGCTCTATAAGTTGAGTTGCATCTGGCTTATATGCATAAAAAATGATATTGGTTATCAATTCTTCGAGTATAAGGTTCAGGGTCATGGCAAGTTTATCGGATAAGTTCCACTCTTGTCGCAACTTTTCGATAAAAGTGGTTAGCCTGGCTAACTCGTTCACATCATTGCTCAGTATTAGTACCCGTGCTTGCATGCTTGGTGCGGTGGGTGTTTCGAGTGTAAAATTAGAAAAAAAACAAATCAAGCGCAGAATTTTAAAAGAAAACACCCTATGCAACCAAAGTGTGGAGTTGCATTTATACGGTTTTTGGGCGGGCTCAGTGTATCAGAGTATAACTATCCTGAATTGGTTCCAGTTTTTTAAGGTGTGTTGCCCAACACCACAACCGGCGAATCAGTAGGGCATGCCTTATCAACCCTGATCATGAAATCGGATAGCACGTTCATATAATTAATGTATGCTTCGTATGGCGAAGGGTAGGGATTGAAGTATTTGTGCACCTCGCCATCGGAGAACCACTTGGTGCACATATAATAAAAATGATCGCTGGTTTGCAGGTAGTTCCAATCGTTCAGCAACTGCTGATCGGTGCAATTTTTCATTTTTTGTTCAATGGTATAAAGGCTGTCAAAAGCATCGTCCTGCAAATCGTTGCCTATCCATGCAGTGAGGTCTCGTTCAGCATCAGCCCACGAAATAGGGTAGGGCACGTGAATTTCTGATAATGGTAAAAGGGTTGCAGCAAGCTCGGATGGGGTTGAGAAGCTGAATTTTGTTCGCTTCATGATTGCTCCGGGTAAATCCTTCATGAAAGCAAAGATACCTGTGTCGGCCCATTGATGTTCGCCAATTGTCTCATAGTCCATAAACAGATTCACAACCTGGTGATTGGGATCGAGGGCATTAAGCCATCCAGTAAATTTTTCAGCTGTCATCGGCCATTCCGACCAACCCTTGTTCGAGAATCTAAAAGCAATATCGTCGCTGAGCTGGAAATTTCGTAGCAGCACTTTAAGTTTGCCACTCACTGCACTTTGATATAAATAATTGGGGCTTTTCCAGCCCAATACATGCTTGGCCCCTTCGGTAAGCATCACATCGAAGCCCATTTGCGACACCATGTTGCTGATGGCATCACTGTAAATAAGCTCGGTGTTGCGGAAGGCTGTGGGTTTCATTCCAAAAAGTTCATCAATTTTCTCACGATGAAGATTCACCTGCCTGGTGAATTCCTCCTGGCTGCGCAATGAGGCCAGCGAGTGGGCATAGGTTTCGGCCAGAAACTCAACCGAACCGGTGTTGGCAAGTGCCCTGAAGCTTTCGATCACCTCGGGGGCATACATGCCGAATTGATCAAGTACAGTACCCGAAATGGAAAAACTTACCTTGAAGTTATTCTTATGTTTCTTAATTAAATCGAGCAATAATTGGTTAGCAGGTAGGTAGCACTTGGCTGCTACCCGTCGCACGATCGAACGATTCTGGAATTCATCGTAATAAAGGCTATTCTCGCCAATGTCGAAAAAACGATAGGTCCGTAGGCGGAAGGGTTGGTGCACCTGAAAATACAAACAAATGGATTTCATATGGATAGTATTATATTTTCAATAGTAGTTTCAGCAAACTATTTAACAACACTCAGATAGGTTTCGAGCACTTTGAAGGCGGCATTTTCCCACTTTAAATTATTAACTTCGGCCATACCGTAGCGGTTAAACATATTCTGCATACCCTTGTAGTGGAGCAGCCCATATACAGCATCTGCAAGGGCATCGGTGTCCCAGAAATCAACTTTCAGCGCGTGGGTCAATATTTCCGAAACACCTGATTGTTTTGAGATAACCACGGGTACATTCGAGCGGATGGCTTCGAGCGGAGCAATGCCAAATGGTTCGCTCACTGATGGCATCACGTAAACGTCACTCATGGCAAACATTTTATCAACATTTTCGCCTTTGAGGAAGCCTGTAAAATGGAACCTCTTGCCCATGCGTAACTTAGCCACCATGCGTATCATTTTATTCATCATATCGCCCGAACCTGCCATAACAAAGCGTACATTGGGGTCACGAGCCAGTATCTTACGGGCTGCTTCGACAAAATATTCAGGGCCTTTCTGATATGTGATCCTGCCCAGAAAAGTGACAACTTTTTCTTTTACCCCGGCATGTATATTTTCAAAAGCGCTCTTGTCTGTCGGCTCAACGGCGTTGTGGACTGTTACCACTTTTTCGGGATCTATACCATAGCGGTCAATTACTAAGTTACGGGTGAGGTTACTAACTGCAATTACGCGGTCGGCTTGCTGCATACCGTATTGCTCGATGGCGAATACCTCAGTGTTGATATCTTCGCCCGAGCGGTCGAACTCCGTTGCGTGCATATGAACGACAAGGGGTTTACCAGTGGCCATCTTGGCTGCCACGCCGGCTGAATAGGTGAGCCAGTCGTGGGCATGGATCACGTCGAAGCGGTTATTGTTGGCTACCACCGAAGCAATCATGGCATATCGCGAAACTTCTTTCATGAGGTTGGTGCCATATTTTCCGGAAAATTCGAATTTGGAACTCAGGATACTATTGGTATGAATGTCAGATTTCTCGGAACTTTCGGATATCATTTTTGCAAATTCTTCGGGACCCACATAAGGAATGAGGTTTGAACCAATCTCCATGTAAGTAATTTGTTCCCAGAATTTCCTGATAACTTCGTCTTTGATATCAATGGTTATATCGCTGGCATTGATCAGCCTGATGGCTTCTTCGTTTTCGTCGCCATAGGCTTTAGGCACCACAAAAAGTACCTCAACATTGTGCTTTGCCAGGCCCTTGGTAAGCCCGAAACAAGCAGTGCCAAGCCCTCCGGTGATGTGCGGCGGAAATTCCCATCCAAACATGAGTACTCTCATTGCTTAACTCCTCCAGGGTTATACGATGCTTTATATTTTTTGATTAAATCGTTCATTCGCATCACTTCAGCAACACTCCAGGCCATGGAAATTGCACCCCCCGGTTTATGGGGCGGGTCACCATCAAAGAGTTCCGAAATCGAGCCAATGGCATGTTCAGAAAGTGTTTCCTCCATTCCTGAAGAAATTTTTTCGATCAACGGTAAAGCTGTCCGGCCATGAATTTTCAGATACGCTTCGGCAAAATGGCCAAGCAGCCAGGGCCATGCGGTGCCTTGGTAACAAGCTGTATCACGTGCAGCCTGATCGCCGGCATAAATACTTTGATATTTGGGGTCTTTGGGCGAGAGGGTTCGTAACCCGCGCGGGGTGAGCAACTCAGAACGAACAATGTCGAGAAGGCTCTTGCGGATTTCTTCGTCCACAGGGTTGTAATCGAGCGATGCAGCAATGACCATGTTTGGCCTCACCGACCAGTCTTTGTGCATTCCCATAACGACATCGGCCAGGTATTTTCTTTTTGGATCCCAAAAGGTAGCACTGAATGCTGGTGGAATTGAAATTGCAATGTGCTTCCATTGATCTGTGAAAGCTTTGTCGCGTCCTTTGGCCAGTTCGAGCGCGAACATAATGGCGTTATACCATAGAGCGTTTACCTCAATTGCAAGCCCAGTGCGATCAACCACCGGTTTATCAGCAATTACTGCATCCATCCACGTAACAGCGAGGTATGGTTCGCCGGCATATAATAATCCGTTTTCAAGCGAGTGGATGTTGAATGAGCTACCAACTCTATATGCCTGGAGGATGCTCTTTATCACTGTGCCGTACTTCTTCCAAACCTGAAGTGGGTTTCCCGTGTGCGCGACGTATTTCTGCAAAGCCCATATAAACCATAGCGGTGCATCAACCGAGTTGTATAGGGTTTTCGAACCTTTACCAACATTCGGAAACAAAGGCCCATTCATTTCACCTATGATGGTGTCCAGTACAGCTTCAAAGGTTTTGGTATCATTTTGTAAAAGGGTTAAACCGGGCAAAGAGATGAAGGTATCGCGTCCGCGACGGCCAAACCATGGATAACCGGCCAGAATTTCAGTTTTATCACCCTGTTGAACAACAAATTGCTGTGCAGAATTGATCAGGCAACTTTCGTAACTGTTTCTGGGAGTTCGTGATTTCACCTCAGCATCGAAAAGTATTATGAATTTCGAAGGGTCAGCTTCGCTGAGCCCCGCTACAAAATAAATGCTTTCGCCTTTCTCGATTTCTGCTTCAAAATATCCGGATGTGAAAAGATCTTCATGACACTCGTAGCCCCTTAGTTTTTCACGGATGTATTCAAAGTCAAAATACCAGTCGGGTGCATGAGTGTATCGTACAGTTTTGTTAAACTGCAAAAATAGGGGTGAGTAGCCGGGATACATGCGCACCTTGATGCCATGCTGAAGTGGCTCAAATTTTGTGTCGGCCAGCACGTTGGCCTTGCTCAGGGCATGAATGCTACGGAAGGCAAGCAAGGGCCTGAAACGTATTTTTGTAGGCGAATGTGCATCTTCCAGGGTATACTTAATGATCGCCTTGTCGTCGTTGTTAGTAAACAGCACTTCCTTAGTGAGAAAAACTCCGCCTACCCGGTAAGTTAGTTTGGGGATGGGTTCAGTAGTAAAATCGCGAAGGTACTTGTGCCCTCCGGGATGATAATGCTCGCCTTTGAATTTATGTATGGCAAGGTTAAATTCTGCTTCGCGCTGAATTACTGTTTCATCGAGCGAGGAGAGCATTACATGAAGGTCGTCGTCAATACCAGGTTGAGGCGCAACAAGCAGTCCATGATATTTCCTTGTGTTGCAGCTAATGATGGTGGTGCTGGCATAGGAGCCGGCACGGTTCGACCTTAAGAGCTCTTTTGGCAACGAATACTCGAGGTTGATAAGCCGGAGTTTGTCAAAGCTGATATAACTCATGAAGGTATTGTATTAAAAATATGTTTCGTCAATTTGTATCCTGTTTGCAAAAATAGTAATTCAGTATGGATAACAGGGACTTAGGATGATAATCCGGAGAATAAATACTTCATCATAAAATCACTGGTAAAAATGTTCTTACTCTGTTCGACCTATTGGAGCGGTCTGACGGATTCGAGTACCTCAGTGGTTGTTTTTAGGCACTGGGTGGCAATAAACCAACAGCAAAAACGTATTAATAGAAATCTTTTATTAATTGTGTCAACTAACATTTAAGAACCTTAATTAATTGATTATATTTGCATTGTAATTTCACTTGTCAGGATAAATATGCAAAAACCAGGAAAATTTTTTCATGTATGTGCATACCCGGTTGCCACTTTTATAAAAACCCAACACTATAGATAGTTATGCAATTACTTTACTATTAAACACTTAAAAAACAAACAATTATGAAAAACAAACTACTTTTTTCATTGATTACTTTTACTACTCTATTCATAATGAGTTGTAAACAAGATTTAAATGATTTATCAAACGAAACTAATAATGCCTCAAATGTAAAGCTCGTTGGTTTAGGTATTATGGAAATCTCTTATGATATGAAAACTATAAGAGATTATGAAACTGATTTCTCAATATTATCAGAATTAGACTTATCAAGTGTCAATCCAAGTGAAGAAAAACAACACGTGGAAATGGTTCTACTTGAAAGCGGACAGTTGAATTTAACCATTACAGAACTCAATTTTGATAAGAAAATTAACATTCCTCATGAAATTTTACCCGATGATAGTCCAAAAATTATGAAAACAGAAATTATTGGAAATACAGCAAATTTTTATGACATTAATGGTAAATTATTGGGTTCAGAAAATATTCCTATTCCTAATCACAGGGAAACTGTTGATAAAATTAAGGAAATCGGTAATAAATTTTCCGCTGAAGACATTAATAAAACCATTGCCACTATGCAAGGGTATCAGTTTATTGATAATTTAGAAGAATTTATTAGAAATGCGCCCGCAAATGGGGTTCAAGTATTGGAACAAGGTGAAAATTATGTAAGTTTACGCATGTCTTTTAATAAAATTGACCCAAGAATCCAAGGTGCATCTGTTTTGTTAATTGATAAATCAATCAACAAAATGGTAGGAACCCGTATTTATGATGCTCAAGACAATTTAGTTCAAAGTGTGTTTTTTGGTTATAACAAAGGTGATGTTCAATCTTTGAGTGCAATTAGAATTGAGCAACAAACACACCTTCCATCAGGAAGTGAAGTGAAAATGATTTCAATTTCTCAAATTGAAAATCTTAAATTCAATCTAAATATCAAATAAGTATAAAAGCAAGAAAAAATGAAAAATACAATTTTTAAATTAGTAAGTTTTTTTGTGCTATTTTTATTTGCACAAAACATACTAGCCCAACGGAATGTAGCATGGGTTCACGGTTTAGATGGAGATGCCGGCTCTTGGCAACACTATAATGCTATTTTTGATGCTGAAAGGAACATTAATAGTCTAAGAACCTCGTATAATACTGACAATGGAATAACACATGCATCTAATCAAGTTAAAAATTCAATGGATACCTTTTATGGAAGTAATGCCAATAATCCACTAAATTTAGGTATTGGACATAGTATGGGTGGGCTAATGATAAGAGATGTGGATAGATTAACTCCATCAACAAATAAAAGATTTGGAGGTTATGTTACCGTCACTTCTCCAAATTATGGGGCTCCAATAGCTAATTCGTTAATGGATGGAAGTGTTCAAAATGCAGCCGCAAATGCTTGTAACAAATTAAATGATGGGCCTTTATCAGAAATATTTAGCTTGCCTTATGGTATCACTGCCAACTTAACAACTAACGTTTTATGCAATAAATTTATAAGTAACGATTTGGTTCAAGATATGATTGGCACACCCATAACAAATTATGATTTAAGAGTGGGAAGCCCAACTATTGAAGCACTTAAAAACCATACAAATAATTCAAATATACCTCGTATATCTATTTGGGCACAAGAAAGTAGCCCTGTGCACTGGAGAATGTTTAGTTCATCGGAATTTAATAATGACCAAACATTGGTTAATTATGTTAATGATGCAAGGGAAATATATAATGTATTTTTCATGTTAAACACTTCATTAGCTATGGCTTGTGGAGTTGGTGGATTTTGGTTTCCTCCATGTTGGGCTGCATCTGCACTTTATACTTATAGAGCTACACAATGGTATAAAGGTAGAAGCTGGATTGATGATAGCGAAAATATTTGGAACTCTTTAATAAAAACTACCAGAAGTGAACAACAAACATACTGGGCTTATATTTGGATACCTTGTTCTTATCCACCAAGCCTTGTTGAAGAAAAAAATCCTAACCCAAATTGTGGTCAATGGGAATGGCGTGAATTTACTCGCTGGGTAAGCGTAAACTATCCAAGCGATGGGCTGCTACCTAAATACACCCAAGAACTTCAAAACATTCCCACAGGAAATAGATATTATGTGCCTGGGGCAAATCATCTTGAGGTGCGGAATATGAGTAATAGCACACTCAACGGACAACCTAATGATGTTACAAAAGCAAGGTTTAATGAGATTTTTAATAGACCGCAAGGTGATTGGTTTAGAACAAATTGATGTTTGTGAAAACTATCCTAACAATACTAATTTCAAGTTTTTTCCTTGCTACTTCGTGTAGCAAGGAGGAAACTCCTGAATCTCAAATAGACAGTAATGGTGTATTCGTTTCTTTGCCATTTTTATGGAAAAAATCTTTACATTATGGTCAACCTGTATCAAATAGCTATACTAATTCACCCATTTATTATAATGGAAATATAGTAATAAACACTACTAATAGTGGAACAAATAGAAAGCTAACCATGATAAATTCTAATAATGGAGAAACAATTTGGGATTGGGACGATAGGTATCAACCAGCCACAGAGTACATAGATATTTCATATTTTCATCAAAACAATAATCTTTTAACTTGGCAAACTGGCAAAAGAAGTTATTGTGTAAATCTTGACAATGGGACAACACATTGGAAAGTGATGAGAAATAGCTATTTTGATGTCAGAATACAACCTTATCAAAATCAAGATTATTTTACTTATTCTACAGTTGTAAATTCGGGTGGAAATAAAGAACAGATTGCGTATAAAGGAAATATTCAAACAGGTTTACAAACAGAGTTTTTAAGAGCAAATTTATCATCTACCTTTGTGTCTCCGGATGATTATGCCGGTGGAATTATTTATGTCAATAAAACACCAACTAATCAGAATTTACTTCTAATTACCTATTATGAACCACTCCCAAACTGGTACTTCAACACTTTTTATGGATTGTATAACAATGAAACAGGTGATTGGATATGGGAAAGAAAATTACTTGCAACACCTCAACAAAGTTCTGGGGTAAACACGCCACCTATAATAAGTGGTAATAAAGTTTATGCAGCAATAAGCAATAGCATTGTATGTCATGATTTGAGTAATGGAAATAAATTATGGCAAAAAGATTTTAATGGTGACTTTATGTTCTCTGGTTTTATTATAGAAGATAACAAAATTATTGCCAATTGTGAGGATACTTACACTTACTGCTTAAATCCAGAAAATGGCAGTGAGTTGTGGAAGGTGCAGAGTGCAGGAACTAGCAGTAGAATGAGCTATTTGAACGGGATAGTTTATTTTGCTGGAGGTTCTACTGAAAAATTACACGCAATAGATATAAATACAGGAAAAACCGTTTGGAAGATTGATGTAAACAAATTGGGTGAGCAAGGAGGCGCTTTTAAAAGAAATGGTATTTATGTTTTACCTGCACTTAACGGTAAACCACTAAGAGTTGTTGCCTTATCAAATATAAATGCTTATTGTTTTGAAGCGTATCAATAGTATTTGACAATTTTTTAACATGGGAAAACAAACCATAAGGCTTATTTATACACTAGGAGTTGCATTATTTATTACATCGTGCAAGCTAATATACTTCCCCACTACACACAACACACCTATGTTGAGCCAAAAGGGCGAATTACAGCTATCAGGGCTTATGGATGGGTCGTTGAATTTTGAACTGCAATCGGCCTATGCTGTTTCCGACAATGTAGGAATTATGCTGAATGGTAGCTACAAATCTTTTTGGCTTATGAATAAAGATTATAATTTTGCGGAAAAACCGCATACCTGCGCCGAAGCTGGTATTGGTTATTATAAACCATTTGTAAATGGTGGTATGTTTGAAATTTATGGTGGAGGTGGAATAGGAAGAGTTCATGGCAATGTGCTGAACGAGGTTACCGGTGAACATGAAATCAAATCAGGCACTTTAACCAAGTTTTATGTTCAACCTGCAGTAGGCATGTCATTTGAGCGTCGTTTCCTATTCAAGTCAACGGTTGAGTACAACATGGGGCTTCGCATTTCAGCGGTTAATCTCCTCAACGAAACCAAATTCTTTGCAGAACCAGGGTTTGTTTCCAAAACAGGAGGAAAATCTGTTCGTCTGATTTCTAGTGTAGGATACTCGTTTCAACTGCACAAGAATAAATTGAGCACCTGGGTGCATAATCCCTTTATTTTTGGTTTTGGCATCCAGGTAGCATTTGGCAGAAAGTTCGACAGGAAATAGGATAAAAGTTTATATGTCTAATTTTATCGCTTCCTGTCGCATTTGATACTTGACTCCAAGTTGTTGCGTGGCTACTGAAATTAATTTGTATTTTTTTGGCCTTTTTCAACAGCTTATCACAAGTGTGCGCTGCATGCTCATGCAGGGCACACACATCGTGTAGCAGTAATAAGGGTTTCAGTGGTAATTCAAGCATTCTGCCCCGCATAAATCCCGCACGTGCGGGATGTTGTTAAACAAGGACGAAGCCCGCAACTTAGCGCAGCGATCTCATGAGCAAAGCAAATAATCCCTTACTACTGCTACACTCAACCGATACGGTCATCAACACAGAGCCAGGATTTTTTTCTAATTTTGCACCTCAAAACAAAACATGATGCTCGAAATACAACTGATACGTGAAAATTCCGAACTCGTAGTACAGCGACTATCTATTAAAAATTTTAATACTAGGGCCACAATTGCTCAAATCCTTGATATTGACAAAGCACGACGTGATTTTAAAAACCGCAAGGGCCAGGTGTTGGCCGAAACCAACATCTTATCGAAAGAGACATCAGACCAACCAAAGTAAAACAAAAAATATCAAACTGCTTCAGAACTCAAACCGGAGCTGACATTTACGCAAGAATTGAAGGTTTTATCTCTACTGCCAGAAAACACAATCAGAACGTCTTTTCTGAATTATATGCTACCTTTGAAGGAAAGAATTTCTTAACAGCAAATAGTAGCAGTTAAATAATCAAAAATCCTCAAATGTAATGCTGCAATTAACAATGCCAGGATCAAGTGATTGGATGATATGAAGGAAATGAATGAGAAATATATAATTAGCCTCATAGCCATTGCGGTTGTTGGCTTGTTGATCTTTACCTCTTGCAGCAAGCTTGATAATTTTTCGAACGATCCAGCTGTAAAATTAGAATTCTCAGCCGATACGGTATTGTTCGACACTGTTTTCACCACACTAGGAACGGCCACCCGCGTGCTAACGGTTTACAACACAGAAAAACAATGGCTGAAAATATCATCAATCAGGCTGGCCCGTGGCGAATCCTCGCCGTTTCGACTGAATATTGACGGGGTGGCCACCCTCAATGCAAAAGACATTGAACTGGCCCCCAAAGACAGCCTTTACATCTTTATCCGCGCTACCATTGACCCCAATAACCAGTCGGGAATGATGATCGAAACGGATTCTATCCTTTTTTCCGTCAATAGCAACCTCCAGGATGTAAAATTGGTCGCATGGGGAGAAGATGCCCATTTTTATACCAACGCAGTTGTGGCAAGCAATTATGTGATGCGAAACGACAAACCACACGTAATATATGGTTACATGGCAGTAGATTCTTCTTTTACATTAACTATCACACAGGGTGCGCGACTTTATTTCCACCATAATTCTTTCCTCCTTGTTTACCGCGATGCCACGCTCAAAGTTTTTGGAACGCAAGATGAACCTGTGATTTTCCAAGGCGATCGCACCGAATTTTATTTTCGGGACCTACCCGGACAATGGGGACATAAGGATGCCGGGACTTGCATTTATTTTTATCCCGGAAGCATCAACAATGAAATGCATTACACCGTTATCAAAAATGGGGTTGTGGGAATACAAGCCGATACCATAGGAAATTCAACAGCGCCAACTTTACGCCTATATAACTCACAGATTCGAAACATGCTGGGAATTGGTCTTTTGGCCCGAGGAACCCACATTGAAGCAGCCAACCTGGTGATCGCCAATTGCGGGTCTAATGCACTGGCGATATTGTATGGCGGAAACTATGATTTTCGTCATCTTACAATCGGGAATTACTGGACCCGGACAGCTCGACAATCACCTTCGCTCTTTATAAATAATTATTACTACTATCAAAATCAGCAAATTGCACGCAACTTGGTGAATGCCTACTTCGGAAATTGCATTGTTTATGGTAATCTTAACGAAGAAATCGAGCTGGATAAATCTAGCCTGGCAATATTCAACTACAATTTTGATTACTGTTTTGTTCGAACAGCCCGCAATATCGAAACCAACCCGCTGTTTGTCAACTGTACCAGAAATGTTGATCCCAAGTTTATTGAAACCCAAGTTCACAACCTTGAACCCGATACACTTTCGCCGGTGATTGATAAGGGTGGCCTATCTGTGGTGCACCAATCTCTCTTCAACATCAAACGCGATATCAAAGGCGTCAGCCGTATCAGCGATGCAGCCCCCGATCCGGGTGCTTATGAGTTTGCTAGCAACCGATTAAAATAACCTACTTTTGCTTTTGCATCAAAGTGTTTGCGGCGATGAGACTAAAACCATTCATTTTACCCGTGGTATTTCTTTTATTGTCGTTGGTTTCGTGCAAGAAACTGAATGACGAATATCCTCCTGTTCCCTGGAACACCTTTTTCTACAAATCTGACTCCCACAGTCCCAGGCCGGTTTCTGCAATATTGTACGAAAATGAACAACGACAATGGCTGGGAGCACAACAGCAACAAGGGCTTCTGTTTAACGATGGGAAACAATGGCTTGCCTTTAATGCGTTAAATACTGGAATCCCGTTTGATTCGGTATCATGCATTGTTCGTGATGGAAATGACAGGATATGGGTGGGCTGGAAATATGGCTTGGCCAGGTATGATGGAAGGAAATGGGAAACAATCCCCCAGTTGGCGGGTTTGAACGTAAACTCCGTTGCTGTAGAAGGAATAGGCAACTTATGGGTGGGAATTTCAGGCACAGAGGCCACAGGCGGCCTGGCGTATTTCAAGAATAATTCCTGGACTTTCATGTCCCCTGAAAACTCTGGGATACCTTCAGGCAAAATTCAAAAAATTATCCTCGATCCGCTGCAGGGGTTGTGGGCAGCTACCTCTGACAAGGGCGTTTTCAATTTCCGGGATGGCAAATGGACACTTTTTAATACCCTTAACCTTCCGATCTCATCAAACGATTTCCGTTCCATTTGCATAGATCAGTTAAGTAGGGTGTGGTCGGGATCAGTAACCTCAGAGCTTGTTTGTTTCGACGGCCAACACATTCATGTGCTACATACTGGCACATCCGCACCCATCTCCTCTTTGCTGGCCGATCGTAACGGAAACGTCTGGTGCGGCACTGATGGTGCAGGGCTGCTAAAGTTTTCCGGTACTCACTGGTCTTCATTTACCGCTCATAATTCGCGTCTTCCTTCCGATACGATACTTCACCTGGCGCAAGGCCCTGAGGATTGGGTTTTGTTTAGCCTGTCTTCGAAAAAAGTATTATCAATTAAACATTGATGCTACATGGCCCGATACCTCATCCTCCTTCTTATATTATTCCTTTCTATCGTTTTCAACAATACCAAGGCACAGGGAATTTATTCTTCCTACAATAACCAGTTCCATGATCTAAATCTTAAGGCCGGCGATTGGATCATGGGGATTCATAACAATAACTTCTTGAAAAATAACGAATATTTTGGCCCTTACACCAAGGGCATCACATTTATTGGCTCAATTTTTCAGCCTCATGTTGCATGGGCAATGAATGATAAATTACAAATTGAAGGCGGATGGTTCTTCAGGAAATTTTTCGGACAGGAAGGTTTTGACGCTTCTCAACCTGTTTTTACAGTGCAATATAAATTCATACCAGGTGCCAGATTCATTGTCGGGCAAATACGAGGCCAATTGCATCACAAATACATCGAGCCTGTTTACAACACCGATAACTATTTTGTTAAAAAGCCAGCTTATGGCTTGCAGTTGCTATACGACAAAAACAGGCTCAAGTCTGATCTGTGGCTGAATTGGGAGAAGTTTATCATGCCTGGGAGCAATCACCCGGAGGTGATCAATGCAGGTTGGCTGTTCTCATATAAGCTTCACCGGCAGCAATCACCCAACGATATTGTGATGGAGATGCAAAGCGTTATTCATCACCAAGGTGGGCAGATTGATAGAAATCCCCTCCCGCTTATCACTAGAGCAAATGTGGCAGGTGGCTTTAAATACAACATCACACCCGGTTCCAATTTGCTCAAAAACATATATTTGCGTGGCTTTTATATACAATCATTCGAATGGTCGCACACCAATATCCTGCCTTTTGACAGGGGATTTGGGGTATATACCGACATTGTCGCAACAAACCCCTGGATCACGTTGGGAGTGGGGTTTTTTCACGGACAATATTTTTTCGCCCCTATGGGTGATTACTTGTTCCAATCCATTTCCGATACTAAACCCTGGTTTATTGAAGAAAAACGTAATTTACTGACTAATAAATTAATGATCCAACGTCAGGCATTTGGCTGGCTTCAGTTTGGTCTTCGTTTTGAGTCTTATTTCGACGTTGTTCAAAACCGATTCGAGTACACCTATGGTTTTAACCTTTCCTTAAATCCACTGCTAACAAAAGGGTCTTTTAAGGTGAAAAACGACCTGTATAAGTGATAGGTGATTGTCAAACATTTGCACCGTTTCAAACACAATCCTGATCTGGATTGTTATTAATACAAGAGATGAATTCTATTTGCCATGCAACCTACCGTTGAAACCAATATATTGCCCGTAACGGGTTTATCCTGTGCCTCTTGTGCCTTAAACGTTGAGCGCCGTCTGCGCTCTATGAAAGGTGTTAAAGAAGTATCAGTGAGTTTTCCGAACAACCAGGTTAAGATTGAATACGAACCTGGTGTAGCATCCCTTTTTGTGTTTCAAGCCGAAATACGTTCTATCGGATATGACCTGATAATCGAAACCGATGACAGCGGGGAGAAAGTTCGCGTTCTGGAGCAGGCGCGGGCAACCTTATTAAAACGTAAGCTACTCGTCGCGTTGGTTTTTTCGACACCTGTTTTTATTCTCTCTATGGCATGGCATCATGGCCCTGTTTGGTTGAATTACCTGCTGCTAGTGCTTTCCACCCCTGTAGTAGTGTATTCAGGTTCAGAGTTTTACTCAAATGCCTGGCGTCAAGCCCGTAAGCTCCATTCCAACATGGACACACTGATTGCAATAGGTACTGGTTCAGCATACCTTTTCAGTGTGATAATTACCTTGCTTCCTGGTATATGGGCTAAAAGTGGATTCGAATCCCATGTGTATTTCGAGTCAGCTGCTGTGATCATCACATTCATACTTACGGGCAGGTTTCTAGAAGAGAGAGCCAAAGCCCGTGCATCTTCGGCCATCCGTAAATTAATGGGGCTGCAACCCAAAACAGTTACCCTGATACGAAATGGAGTTGAAATAGAGCTGCCTATACACCAGGTTGTAATTGGGGATTTCATCAAAGTCAGGCCGGGTGAAAATCTACCCGTGGATGGAGTAGTAACCGATGGCGACTCTTTTGTAGAAGAAGGAATGATCAATGGCGAGCCGATTCCTGCCGCAAAAACCAAAGGAAGTTCGGTTTTTTCAGGAACCATCAACCAGCAGGGAATGCTCATCATCCAGGCACAAAAGGTTGGCAGTGATACAGTTCTGTCTAAGATCATAAAACTGGTAAACAACGCCCAATCCAGCAAAGCACCTGTACAGCGACTCGCCGATAGGATAGCCGGAATTTTTGTACCCGTTATACTGGGTTTGGCACTGGCAACTTTTGTTTTGTGGTACATTCTTGGCCCTTCTCCTGCTACGGAATATGCTTTCATCACAGCCTTGAGCGTACTGATCATCTCTTGCCCTTGTGCCTTGGGGCTTGCGACGCCCACAGCATTGATTGCCGGTATAGGACGTGGTGCAGAGATGGGCATCCTGATTAAAGACGCTGCCAGCCTCGAAAAAGCCTATAAAACAACTGTGTTGGTAATGGATAAAACGGGAACCATCACCAAGGGATATCCCGAAGTCATTACCCAGTGGTATTCAGATGTCATGCCACATGAAAAATCACTGGAATTGATGTATGCCTTCGTTTCAAATTCAACGCATCCACTCGCCCAGGCTATTGCAAAACACCTTGGAAAAAGTATTAACACAGGGTTAAAAATTGAACACATTGTGAATGTCCCCGGGCATGGGTTGCAAGCCACCATTGACAGCATAGTTTATTATGTAGGTAGCCTTGCGTATATATCAGAGTTTGTGCCCCAAATTAGCGATGAGATAAATGCCATGACCCGACAATGGCAGCATCTTGGGCATTCGGTGGTGTATTTTGCACGAGGAACCCAACTGCTTGCTGCTTTTGCGTTAAATGATGCTGTGAAATCAGATGCTGCCAGGGCGATAAGCGCGATCTACAATATGGGAATTAAGGTAAAACTTTTAAGTGGAGACCATTACCATGCTGTGAAGCAAGTGGCTGAATCTACGGGTATCAAGGATTTTGGAGCGGAACTATTGCCTGCAGAAAAACATAATATCATTCGCGACCTACAGGCGACCGGAGAAATTGTGGCCATGGCAGGAGATGGAATAAACGATGCAGCTGCACTCGCTCAGGCAGACATTGGGATAGCCATGGCATCAGGATCAGATATAGCCAGAGAAAGTGCAGGTATCACGCTGATGAATTCTGACCCAATGAGTATTGTTCAGGCGCTGAAACTTTCCAGGAAAACAGTAACAGTTATCCGTCAGAACTTATTCTGGGCGTTTTTTTACAACATAGTTGCCATTCCGGTTGCAGCAGGCATTTTATTTCCATTCACGGGCTTTTTATTGAACCCAATGATAGCAAGTGCTGCCATGGCCCTAAGCTCGGTTACGGTGGTTAGTAATAGTTTAAGATTGAAAAAAAGAATGACAAAATTATGAATACATTACGATTCAAGACAAACTTGAAATGCGATGGATGTGTCAACACCATTGCTCCTTTTTTGGAACAAATCCCTGGATTAATGAGCTGGAAGGTCAATCTGGCTTCACCCGACCGGATACTTGAGGTAACAGCAGAACCCGATCTTGAAAAAGAAATTATGAGTAAAGTTAGAAGTGCCGGGTACCTGATTGACAGGCTATCCTAACATTCTTTACCTGCTTATTTCTAACGGATCAATTTATACAGTAAACTGTTAAGATAACTCATAATAGATCTCTTAACCAGTAACTTAAGATATCTCAGTGAAAGCATCTCGCGTGTGTCGCGAACTCCCTCATTGATTTCCATTTCAGAGCGAAGAAGGAAATAACGGATACGCTCTTTTTCGAGATCAATATCCTTCAACGACTTTATTTGATGGGCTCTAATCTTCATCTTCTTCCTCTTTATGATTGGTTTCTGCGAAGAAGATTTTTGCTAAATGCCTGATAACATAGCCTATGAATAGTTTCCCCCGAAAGATGTAAGAAATCAGGAAAAATAATAGATAAAGACCGGCTACCGATAGAAACCCTAGCGCTGGACTATTAAACACTGACCCCATCCAAAGCGCCAATGCCCAAGTTGAAAATAGCAGGAACAAAGTGGATAGCATTAGCAAAAATGAAGTGGCGATCAACATCGAAATGATTCGCGAAGATTTTTCAAGGGTGTCGAGCTTGAAAAGGTTGATCCTTAGTTCAAGATATCTTTTCAGGTTATCCGCAAGTTGCGTAAAAGCCTGGCTAAATTCCGATTTTGGCATAGGAAAATGATGAAAAAAGTGAATAAGGCTTATTCAGCAACTTTCTTTGCTTTGCCGCTGATTGATGAGGCTTTGCGGCCTGCTTTGTTTACTCTCTCTTGGGTTTTGTCAACAACGTCGGCGACATATTCTTTCAGATCGCTGACTTTGTCTTTCAGTTCTTCTTCCCATTCCTCTTTTACCTTTTTGGCCTTATCGGAAATTTTCTTGCGAGTAACTTCGCCTTTTTCGGGGGCAAAAAGAATTCCTGCTACTGCGCCAACGGCAGCTCCAAGGAATAACCCGATAATGAAATTTGTTGATGAGTTTTTCATAGGACTTGAGTTTTATGATATTTAACAATAAATGCTTTGAGATAATCACACGAAGCAAACGTTAAGCGTGATCAGTGCTCTTAATTTTA
Source organism: Bacteroidales bacterium (assembly GCA_030684735.1). GTDB lineage: Bacteria > Bacteroidota > Bacteroidia > Bacteroidales > JAAYJT01 > JAAYJT01. Next base: position 20,031 of record JAUXXY010000088.1, read on the forward strand.
CAAATATACAACAATAAGTTGAAAACACAAATATATTTTCTGGATGATTATATTTTATATACTGATTCAGTGAGCTTCTGAATTATTCTAACGTTCGTAATATCCAGATTATTAATGCTATACATAATCATAATCCTATTATTGGGTACAAGTTGGCTTTTCAATAAGATGAATGATTGATTTTATTCACCGATCTTAAATTCGGTACGCCTGTTTCGTGCCCGGCCTTCGGGGGTTTCGTTGGTGTCAATGGGATAAATGTCGCCGAATCCCATGTATTTTAGCCTTTCCTGGCCTATACCATATATTATCAGGTGATTATGAACAGCCTGGGCCCGCTTTGACGACAAGTTCAGGTTGTACTCCCTACTACCGGTATTGTCTGTATGGCCAATGATTTCTATTTTTAAACCCGGGTTTTCTATTAAGAGCCTGACCAAGCGGGCGAGGTCTACCTCTGAGTTTGGTTCAATTACATGACTATTATGAGCAAAGAAGATATTACGAAGAACTTCAGCTTGTCCGATTTCGATAGGTTTCAGTAGAATATCAAACATCAAAACATCATGCACAGCTTGGGTGGTGTCGAGCGCAAAGTGTTCAGAATAAAACAAATATCCTTTCTTATTTACATGAAGTGCATAACTCTTCCCTGATGGAACCACTACAAGGAACTCACCATTATCGGAGTCGGAAAGTGATTGTACGACCACTTCGCCACTTTCGAGTACCATTAACTCGAAGTTAGCTTGCAGTGGCGCTCTGTTTTTTGCATCCCTCACAATTCCCCTGATATAGCTGACTGAACTGGGACGCACTTTTTTATGTAACTGGAATGAATAAATGTCGTAACCACCTTTGCCCCCAGGGGTATCGGCCGAAATATAAGCAATATCACCCCTGGCATCCACCACCAAGCTGATTTCATCAGCATGAGTATTGATCGGATATCCAAGATTTTGAAGCTCAGACCATTGCCCGTTCGCCAGGAGTCGGGAAATAAATAAGTCGGCTCCTCCCAAACCTGGATGGCCCTTGCTTGAGAAATATAATGTTTGGCCATCATAGTGAATAAAAGGCGACATTTCGTCATCCCGGGTATTGATTATTGACCCCAGGTTTTGGGGCTTTCCCCAATGTCCATTGGGCTGAAGTACTGATTTCCAAATATCAGAGCCACCATATCCTCCGGCACGATTGCTGGCGTAATAAAGAGTACGCCCATCTGACGACATGGCGGGCTGCGATTCCCATCGGGAGCTGTTTATTACCGGCCCCATATTTTGTGCTGGTGACCACTTCTCGCCTTGCCTACGGCTGTAGTAAAGATCGCAACTGCCATAGCCATCGCTGCGATGGCAAGAAGTGAAAAAAAGATAGTTGCCATCGGGCGATATAGTTAGGGCACCCTCGCTTTCGAAACTGCCACTTGCCAACGGGTACACAACTGCTTTGCCCCAGCCATCGGCGTTGCGGGTGGAAACGAAAAATTCTTCCTTGTAATTTCTGTGATTCTGGTTTCCTGTTAGTGGACTTTTAACAGTAAAAATCAGTGTTTTATCATCCACCGAAACCACATTTACATATTCATCATTTGCAGAGTTGACACTATCGCCTAAGTTTACCGGTTGATATAACACAGGGTTTTTTACTAAACTCAGGGCAAATCTTGATCTTTCGATAGATGTTTGTACAGCGGATTTTTCAACTGAAGGCTGATCTTGCTGCTTAATAAAAAATATTTCATATGCCTGGATTGATTTCGCATAGCGTCCCAAACGAAAATACAAACCGCCAAGAATGTTATAGACCGATACAAAAGTTTCACTATCAAGCGACAGAGCTTTTTCGTAGTAGCAAGCGGCGGAATCATAATTCTTCAGGTCATGATGGATGTCTGCCGCCAGCAAGTATGCTTCCGGAAACTTGCGGTCAATTCGTAGAGCCTTTTTTGCATGTTTCAACGCATTTGTATAATCAACCTGCGAATAAGATTGAACTGCCTTGTAGTATTCGCGCCTGGCCCTGCCCGATTTACTACGGGGATTGTGCTCCTGGGCATCTACATCAACTGCCAGAAGGATCATTAAGATCACCAGAAAACGACAGGCAGTTTTTCTCATAATCGCTCTATGAATATGGAGTGATAAAGATAGGAAAAAGTGCGAAATATAAAAGTATCAGGGAATTCTAATGTATTTATGGCTTTGCAGGGAGATGGCCCATTTGGGGTTGCGCTTTATGTAATCTACAACTACAGGAATTATTGTTTCGCGGGCACTCCATTCCGGTTGTAGATACAGGATACATGATTTACCGACCTTGGGTGCATTGTCCTCGGCCCATTCCAAATCCGAATGATCAGCTATGATGACTTTTAATTCATTGGCCAGTTTATATATTTCCGGTAGGGGAGGAGATGTTTTCTTCGGCGACAAGCAAATCCAATCGCACCGACCACTAAGTGGTTCTGAACCAGAAGTTTCAAGAAATATTTTAACTCCCTTATCGCGCAATCCCTTGCATAGATAATCCAGGTTATAGTACAATGGTTCTCCACCTGTGATCACTACTGCTTTGGCGGGGAATTGTGCGGTGCGTGCGATCACTTTATCAATTTCAACCAATGGATACAGTGTTGCATTCCACGACTCCTTGACATCGCACCACCAGCAGCCGTTATCGCAGCCACCAAGCCGGATGAAATAAGCAGCTTTTCCGGTATGATGCCCTTCGCCCTGCAACGAATAAAATTCTTCCATCACCGGAAGCCAGGTTCCTTCAAGTATGCGATGGTCATCGGTATGTTGCACGTTTAAAGCAAATTATGTATATATTTCTTTGCGGGCTGCTTTCAAGGTATTTGTAAGCAGGCTGATGATGGTCATGGGGCCAACTCCGCCTGGAACAGGTGTAATCCAGGATGCTTTCTTGCTTACCTCGTCAAACTTCACATCGCCGATGATGCGTTGGGTACCTTCCTCTTTACTACCGATTCGATGAATGCCCACATCAATCACCACGGCACCTTCCTTAACCATATCAGCGGTAACAAACTCAGCTTTTCCGATGGCGGCCACCAGGATGTCGGCAGTGCGGGTAATTTCGGCAAGGTTTTTCGTTTGGCTATGGCAAATCGTAACTGTGCAGTTGCCGGGTTTGGCTTTGCGCGAGAGAAGAAGAGCCATGGGGGTTCCCACGATCTGGCTGCGACCAAGAACCACACAGTGCTTTCCATCGGTTTCAATATGATAGTATTCAAGTAGTTGCATAATACCATAGGGAGTAGCCGGCAAATAGCAAGGTAGGTTTTGTACCATGCGGCCGGTATTTGTTGGATGAAAGCCATCCACATCTTTTGCAGGGTTAATGCGCTCGATGATCCGGGTTGAAGATAGATGCTCAGGCAAAGGAAGCTGGACAATATACCCGTCAACTTCTTCGTCCTTATTCAGGAAATCAATCACCTGAAGCAGTTCGCTTTCGCGTATGGTTGAAGGATAGCGATACGTTGAAGAGGTCATGCCCACGCTATGCGCTGTTTTTTCCTTGCTCTTCACATAAGTAAGGCTTGCAGGGTCATCGCCTACAATTACTGCCACAAGGTGAGGTGCGGGTTTTCCTTCATCTATCATGGCCATCACAGCGGCTGCCAACACTTTCTTTTTGGCTTCGGCCACAATTTTGCCGTCAATCAATTTCATGTATTCAGGTGTATGTAGGTTCAAATGCTTCCCTTAGTAGGGGATTCGAATATTCGGTTGTTCACAGGATTGCTTGTCTCCAACTTCCTCCCCCGTTTCCTGGTTTCCTTGTCAACGTCTTCTGCCTTTGTTCTGTTGCATCATCTTCATCATATTGGCTGCGCCGCCGCCGGCAACACTTTTCATCATACGGCGGGTATCTTCAAACTGCTTGATCAGCCGGTTCACTTCCTGTATATCGGTTCCGCTGCCTAAGGCAATGCGTTTGCGGCGGTTGCCGTTCAGCACATTCGGATCTGCTCTTTCACGGGGAGTCATTGAATAGATGATGGCTTCGATATTCTTGAAGGCGTTATCATCAATGTCAACGTTTTTCAAAGCCTTTCCGGCGCCTGGGATCATGTTCATCAGGTCCTTAACATTGCCCATTTTCTTGATTTGGCGGATCTGACTTAAGAAATCATCGAAATTGAACTGATTTTTAGCTAATTTTTTCTGTAATGCGCGAGCTTCTTCTTCGCTGAACTGCTCTTGGGCACGCTCGACCAGCGAAACAATGTCACCCATTCCCAGGATACGGTCGGCCATGCGCTCGGGGTAAAAAACATCAATGGCATCAAGTTTTTCGCCGATCCCAACAAACTTGATAGGTTTATCTACCACCGCTTTGATACTGAGGGCTGCGCCACCGCGTGTGTCGCCATCCAATTTGGTGAGTACTACACCTTCGAAATCCAGCCTTTCGTTAAAGGCTTTGGCTGTATTCACCGCATCCTGGCCGGTCATCGCATCCACCACAAAAAGGGTCTCTTGGGGTTGAAGGGCCTGCTTGAGAGCAGCAATCTCATTCATCATCTGCTCATCAATGGCAAGGCGACCAGCGGTATCAATAATCACTACCTGGCAACCTTTTTCGCGGGCAAAGGCCAAGGATCTTTTGGCAATCTTCACCGCATCACGGCTATCTTCTTCGCTATACACCTCTACACCAATCTGGCTACCAAGTACTTTTAGTTGCTCAATGGCTGCAGGGCGGTAGATATCGCAAGCCACAAGCAATGGCTTTTTACCACGTTTCGATTTGATGTGGCTAGCCAGTTTTGCCGAAAAGGTTGTTTTTCCTGAACCTTGCAAACCGGCGATGAGAATAACAGCAGGATTCCCTTTAAGGTTGATATCGGTTTTTTCGCCACCCATCAGGAGGGCTAACTCATCATGCACCACCTTCACCATGAGTTGACCAGGAGAAACAGCTGTGAGCACACGTGCCCCTAAGGCTTTTTCCTTTATTGTGTCAGTAAATTGTTTGGCGATTTTATAGTTCACATCTGCATCGAGCAGGGCTTTTCGCACATCTTTCAACGATTCAGCCACATTGATCTCGGTGATGTGACCCTGTCCTTTCAGTACCTTAAATGCCCGATCAAGCTTGTCGCTGAGGTTTTCAAACATATCTCAATCAAATTTCAGGGTGCAAAAGTAAGGAATTAAAGGAGTTAGATACATTTGTAGTAGACTTAAAATTGATATAGACAGTCTGTATCCTCAAACGGCCACTGACATAGGGTTATACTTCGGGTAATTTCCCGGAACTACCCCCTTATCTAAAACCGTTTCAAATAGTGTCGTCTCCGGTTAATTTCTATGAGCTACATAGGTTTCGATTACCCAAATATTCCTAATTTCGCCACACCGAAGTTTTATCACTTATAATAAATTAAATTTAGATATGGCTAAAGTCAAAGGCAGCATAGTAATTAAAATCGAACAATGTAAGGGATGCGAGGTTTGTGTTCCTACCTGCCCACACGAGGTGATTGCTTTGTCGAAAAACGTGAATGGAAAAGGATACCACTATCTTGAAATGGTAAACGATGAATGTACTGGTTGTACCAACTGCGCTGTGGTCTGTCCGGATGCCGTAATCACTGTTTACAGGGTAAAAAAAGTTCTATAAAGCAAAAATATTATATAATGAAGAAAGAGTTAAGACTCATGAAAGGCAACGAAGCAGTGGCTGAGGCTGCTATTCGTGCAGGAGCCGATGGCTACTTTGGTTATCCGATCACCCCGCAGTCGGAAGTACTTGAATACCTGATGGCCGAAAAACCATATGAAAGAACCGGAATGGTCGTATTGCAAGCAGAAAGTGAAATAGCAGCCATCAATATGGTGTATGGTGCAGCTGGTTGCGGAAAGATGGCGATCACTTCTTCTTCCAGTCCTGGTATTAGCCTTAAGCAGGAAGGCATTTCCTATATGGCTGGTGCTGAACTTCCCGGCGTGATCCTTAATGTAGTCCGTGGGGGCCCTGGCCTTGGAACCATCCAGCCATCCCAGGCGGACTATTTTCAGGCTGTGAAGGGTGGAGGACATGGCGACTACCGCATGTTGGTGCTGGCTCCGGCATCGGTGCAGGAAATGGCCGACTTCACGCTACTCGGGTTTGAACTGGCTTTTAAATACCGCAATCCGGTGATGATCCTATCAGATGGAGCCTTAGGCCAAATGATGGAGAAGGTAGAACTACCTGAACCGGTACCTTGTCGCACCGAAGAAGAAATCAGGCAGCAATGCCCGTGGGCTACCCTTGGGAAGCCTGCAAACATGGAACGCAACATCATCACCTCTCTAAATCTTGAATCGCTGAAGCAAGAACAACACAACTTAAAGCTTCAAGCCAAATATGCGCAGATGGAACGTGAAGAAGTACGTTATGAAGAGATCATGTGTGAAGATGCAGAATATTTGCTTGTTGCTTTTGGTAGCAGCGCCCGCATTTGCCAGAAAACCTTGCGAATGGCCCGCGAAAAAGGTATTAAAGCAGGCTTATTACGTCCTATCACCTTATATCCATTCCCGCAAAAACCATTGTTTGAGCTGGCCAGGCGTGTGAAAGGAATCCTGGTAGTTGAGATGAACGCCGGGCAAATGATCGAAGATGTGAAATTGGCGGTATGCGGAAAAATTAAGACAGAACACTTTGGCCGTTTTGGTGGCGTAATCCCCTCACCTTCTGAAGTCCTGCAGGCACTCGAGCAAAAAATTATCGGAGGTTAACAACATGGAAAATATACCCACCACTGCAGACATCGTGAAGGAAGAAAACCTGGTTTACAAAAAAACCAAGGTCCTCACTGATAACATACTCAGCTACTGCCCCGGTTGCGGTCATGGCACTGCCCACCGGATAATTGCCGAAGTGATTGAAGAAATGGGCATTCAGGATAAAACTATAGGCATTGCTCCAGTGGGCTGTTCAGTGCTGGCTTATAACTTTTTCGATATTGATATGCAGCAGGCTGCTCACGGTCGTGCCCCTGCCTTGGCTACGGCAATCAAACGCCTGTTGCCCGATAAGTTCGTGTTCACCTATCAGGGCGATGGCGATCTGGCTGCCATTGGCACTGCCGAAACCATACATGCCTGCAACCGTGGCGATAACTTCACCATCATCTTCATAAATAACGGTATCTATGGTATGACTGGCGGACAGATGGCTCCCACCACACTTCCGGGAATGAAGTCATCTACTTCGCCCTATGGCCGGGATACCCAGACCATGGGGAACCCACTCAAAATCACTGAGCTGGTGGCTCAATTACCTGGAACCTGTTATGTAACCCGACAAGCAGTGCATACACCTGGCAACGTACGCAAAGCAAAGAAAGCCCTGCGACTTGCTTTCGAATATCAAGGGAAAAATATGGGGCTAAGTTTTGTTGAAATAGTGTCAAATTGCAACTCAGGCTGGAAGATGACCCCTCGCAATGCCAATGAATGGATGGAAGATAACATGTTCCCATTCTACCCGCTGGGCGACATCAAGACTCCTGCTAAATTGGAACTTTGAATATATGATTTTATTTGATCGCATAATTATTAAACGATGACAGAAGAAATTATTATAGCCGGTTTTGGAGGGCAAGGCGTGCTCTCGATGGGTAAAATTCTTGCCTATTCAGGAATTATGCAGGGAAATGAGGTTAGCTGGATGCCATCCTACGGCCCCGAAATGCGCGGTGGTACTGCCAATGTTACGGTGATCATCAGCGATGAGCGAATCTGCTCACCTATTCTGAATACCTTTGATACAGCGATTATTCTGAATCAACAATCGCTCGATAAATTTGAATCCAGCGTTAAACCTGGGGGTTTGCTCATCTTCGATCCCAATGGCATTACACGGTTCCCTGAGAGAAAAGACATCAATATTTATTCCATTGATGCTGCCGAAATGGCTGGAAAACTCGGGCTTTCGAAGGTTTTCAATATGATTGTACTTGGCGGGTATCTTAAAGTGAAACCGGTTGTTCAGCTTGAAAATGTAGTCCTCGGGTTAAAG
>JAUXXY010000106.1 GCA_030684735.1 Bacteroidales bacterium
CCAAAAAAAAGAATCATTCATCCCGACCCAAAGTTTAACGATCCTTTGGTAACCAAATTCGTAAACAACCTCATGACCAGAGGCAAAAAAAGTTTGGCTTTTGATGTTTTTTATAATGCCATTGGTATCGTTGTTGAAAAATCGAAAGAAGACGGATTGGAAATGTTCAAAAAAGCGTTGATCAACGTTACGCCTTCAGTTGAGGTTCGCAGCCGACGTATTGGTGGGGCTACCTTTCAGATTCCTTCAGAAATCCGGGCAAACCGTAAGATGTCAATCGGCATGAAGAACCTTATCAGGTTTTCGCGTAAACGTCACGAAAAGACAATGGGGCAAAAACTGGCCGCCGAAATTTTGGCAGCCGTGAAAGAGGAAGGTGCAGCCTTCAAAAAGAAAGAAGATACACACCGTATGGCCGAAGCCAATAAGGCATTCAGCCATTTTAGGTTTTAAAAAATATATATTAATCAAGTATAGATACCGCGAAGTTTAATAATAGTGTCAGGCAAGCTCACATACACGCGTAACATTGGCATAATGGCTCACATTGATGCGGGTAAAACCACAACAACCGAGCGTATATTGTATTATACCGGTGTAAACTATCGTATGGGCGAAGTGCACGACGGCACAGCTACCATGGATTTTATGGTCCAGGAACAAGAGCGTGGCATCACCATCAGCTCGGCAGCAACCACCGTTTTCTGGGACTATAACAACCAAAAACACAAGATCAATATCATTGATACTCCAGGCCATGTTGACTTCACTGTTGAAGTAGAGCGCTCGCTGCGTGTACTCGATGGTGCTGTTGCTATTTTTTGTGCAGTGGGCGGTGTTGAACCACAATCTGAAACGGTTTGGAAGCAAGCCAATAAATACAATATTCCTCGCTTAAGCTTTGTCAATAAAATGGACAGGCCAGGAGCCGACTTTTTCCATGTCCTTGAACAAATCAAGGAAAAGCTGGGTTCCAATCCCATTGCCCTGCAATTACCTATCGGCAGCGAAGACTATTTCCAGGGAATTGTAGACCTGGTAGCCAACAAAGCGTATGTTTGGAACGATGAAACTCTCGGGGCCGAATATTTCGAAGTCCCCATTCCTGAAGACATGAAGGACATGGTATTCGAATACCGCACTCACCTCATCGAAGGAACGGCTGAAGAAAGTGATGAACTGCTCGATAAGTTTCTGGCTGACCCCGACAGCATTTCGCCGGAAAACATCATTGCTTCTTTGCGTAAAGCCACCCTCGAAATGCGCATTACACCGGTTATTTGTGGAGCTTCATTTCGCAACAAAGGTGTGCAACATCTTCTCAATGCCATAATAGCCTATCTTCCAAACCCATATGATGCCGAAGCAATTAAAGGCATCAACCCATATACTGATAAGGAAGAAATCCGCCGCCCAGATATCAACGAGCCTTTCAGCGCTCTTGCATTCAAAATTACCACCGATCCGTATGTAGGGCGAATTGCATTTCTGAAGATCTATAGTGGAGAGCTCGCAGCGGGCTCCTATGTCCTTAACACTAGCACAAACAAAAAAGAACGCATTTCTCGATTGTTCCAGGTTAATGCCAGCAAGCAAACCCCGATTGACTATACGGAAGCCGGCGACATAGTCGCGGCAGTTGGTTTTAAAGATATTCGCACAGGCGACACACTTTGTGATGAAAAACATCCCATTGTGCTCGAATCCATTCAATTCCCCGAACCTGTTATCAGCATGGCCGTTGAAGCCAAAATACAGGAAGATGTGGACAAGCTGGATATTGCCCTTCGTAAATTAGGCGATGAAGATCCAACTTTTACCGTTAAGGTTGACCAGGAAACAGGTCAAACACTTGTTAGTGGCATGGGAGAATTGCACCTTGATATCATTCTCGATCGGCTGAAGAGAGAGTTCCGAATTGAAGTGAACAAAGGAAACCCCCAGGTTGCATACAAGGAAGCCTTTACAATTGGGGTAAAGCATCGCGAAGTGTACAAAAAGCAAACCGGTGGCCGTGGCAAATTTGCTGATATCGTTTTTGTATTGGGCCCTGCCGACGAGGGCGTTCGCGGTTTGCAATTTGTGAATGAGGTGAAAGGTGGCAATATTCCCAGGGAATTTATCCCATCTATTCAAAAAGGGTTTACAGTAGCTATGCAAAATGGAGTACTAGCAGGTTTTCCTGTCGAAAGCCTAAAAGTCACCCTTCTCGATGGATCCTTTCATTCGGTTGACAGCGATTCGCTTGCTTTCGAAATAGTAGCACGCCTGGCTTTCAAAGAAGCCGGACGCAAAGCCACCCCAGTAATACTTGAGCCAATTATGAAGCTCGAAGTGGTTTGTCCTGATATCCATGTTGGAGAAATAACCGGAGATCTGAACCGCAGGCGAGCAAATCTCGAACACATTGATTCCAGGCTGAATTACAAGGTCGTAAAAGCTACAGTACCTATGTCGGAGATGTTTGGTTATGTTACAACATTACGTACTCTTACCTCTGGCCGTGGAACTTCGACACTTGAGTTTTCGCATTATGCTGAAGCTCCGCGTAGTATTATGGAAGATGTAATCATGAAAACCAAAGGATATTTAGTAAAAGTTTAAACAACCATTTAATCGAATAATCAAAGTGAGCCAAAAGATTAGAATAAAGTTGAAGTCATATGATCACAATCTGGTGGACAAATCTGCTGAGAAGATTGTAAAGACAGTTAAGATGACTGGTGCAGTGGTTAACGGACCTATCCCACTTCCCAGCAACAAAAAAATATTTACTGTTCTCCGTTCAACCTTTGTCAATAAAAAGTCGAGGGAACAGTTTGAACTCAGCACCTATAAGCGCCTGCTCGATATTTACAGTACCACATCAAAAACCATTGATGCACTGATGAAACTCGAACTCCCCAGCGGTGTTGAAGTAGAAATTAAGGTTTGATAACTTTGCACCCAATCTTTCTTAATTGAATAAAATAAGGTAGAATAAGATGTCAGGAATAATTGGAAAAAAAATCGGGATGACCAGCATATATGATGCATCGGGTAAAAATATACCCTGCACGGTCATTGAAGCTGGCCCTTGTGTGGTCACCCAGGTTAAAACAAAAGATATTGATGGCTACGAAGCCATCCAGCTTGCTTATGAAGAGCAAAAGGAAAAACACACAACAAAAGCCCTGAAGGGACATTTTGCCAAAGCAGGTACCACCCCAAAAAAAGTTGTTGCTGAGTTTACCCGTTTTGAAACAGGCCATACCAAACAATTTGGCGACCAGATCACTGTGGATATATTTATAGAGGGCGAATTCATTGATGTTGTGGGTGCTTCAAAAGGTAAAGGTTTCCAGGGTGTAGTCAAAATGCATCACTTTGCTGGCGTAGGCCAAAGTACACACGGCCAGCATAACCGACTCAGGGCTCCTGGTTCAATTGGTGCCTCATCGTGGCCTTCGCGCGTTTTCAAAGGGATAAGAATGGCAGGCCACATGGGCAGAAATCGCGTGAAGATGATCAACCTTCAGGTCTTGAAGATTTACCCCGAAAAGAATGTAATTGTTGTTAAAGGTTCGGTTCCCGGGCCTAATGGATCATATGTAATCGTTGAAAGATGGAGCTAGAAGTTTTTAACGTAAAAGGTGAAAAGACCAACAGGACAGTAACGCTGAATGAAGAAGTATTCAACGTTTCGCCCAACGACCACGCCATATACTTAGATGTGAAGCAATATATGGCTAACCAACGCCAGGGCACACATAGTTCGCTGGAGAAGTCGACAGTGTCGGGTAGCACCAAGAAACTAAAACGCCAGAAAGGCACCGGTGGTGCACGTGGTGGCAGTGTAAAAAACCCATTGCTACGTGGCGGAGCCCGTATTTTCGGTCCACACCCCCGCGACTATTTCTTTAAGCTTAACAAAAAGCTTAAGAAACTTGCCAGGATTAGTGCCTTGTCATACAAGGCCAAGGAAAACAATATCGTGGTTATCGAAGATTTCAGTTTCGAAGCTCCTAAAACAAAAAACATCACCCAGTTGATGAGCAATTTTGAGGTTGTTGGGAAAAAGGTACTCTTTGTTGTTCCACAATCAAACCCCAACCTTTACCTTTCGTCGCGAAATCTGCCGAACACAAAAGTTGTTTTGGCCGACAGCATCAACACATATGACATTTTGAACGCAAACAGCCTGTTTGTCTTCGAAAGCTCGTTAAACAAAATAACTAGCATACTAGAATAAAACAGGTATAATATCAACCCATTAATACTCATCACGATGAGCATCATAATTAAACCGGTAGTAACGGAAAAGATGACGGCACAAGGCGAAAAAATGAAGCGCTATGGTTTTGTGGTTCGTAAGAATGCCAACAAAATCCAGATCAAGAAAGCCGTCGAGGACCTGTACAATGTGAATGTAGAGAGTGTCAACACCATGAGCTACAGTGGCAAAAACAAATCACGTATTACACGCCGTGGTATTGTGGCAGGCCGCACCTCATCATTCAAAAAGGCTATCGTTACATTGGCCGAAGGACAGATAATTGATTTTTACAGCAACATTTAGAACACTAATATAAATGGCTTTAAAGAAATTCAAACCGACAACACCAGGCCAGCGCTTCAAGGTAATAAGCTCATTCGATGATATTACCACCATGCAGCCTGAAAAAAGTTTGCTGGTTCCCAAAAAGAGATCTGGCGGCAGAAATAACCAGGGTCGTATGACCATGAGATACATGGGCGGCGGTCATAAGCAACAACTCAGGATTATTGATTTCAAACGCGACAAGGAAGGGATTCCAGCTGTTGTGAAATCAATTGAATACGATCCTAACCGTACTGCACGTATCGCACTGCTTGTATATGCTGATGGTGAAAAAAGATATATCATTGCCCCCCATGGATTGAAGGCAGATCAGACAGTTATATCGGGCAAAGGTTCGGCTCCGGAAATTGGCAACGCCTTGTATTTGAGCGAGATCCCCTTCGGTACAGTAATTCACAATATTGAGTTACGCCCTGGACAGGGAGCCAAAATGGCACGGAGTGCCGGTTCATCGGCTCAATTGATGTCGCGCGACGGAAAGTTTGCCATCATCAAACTGCCTTCGGGTGAAAGCCGCATGATTCTTCAGTCGTGCAAAGCCACGGTGGGTATGGCGTCGAACGCTGACCACAGCCTTGAAAAATCGGGTAAAGCTGGTCGCTCGCGTTGGTTTGGTCGTCGTCCACGCACACGCGGTGTGGTTATGAACCCTGTTGATCACCCCATGGGTGGAGGCGAAGGAAGGGCATCGGGTGGTCATCCCAGATCGCGCAAGGGATTACCTGCAAAAGGATATAAGACCCGTTCCAAGAAGAATCTATCCGATAAATATATCATCGAACGCAGGAAAAAATAATTAATCAATTAACTAAAGCAGATCGCAATGAGTCGTTCGCTAAAAAAGGGACCTTATGTAAATTACAAGCTCGAGAAGAAAGTATTGGGCATGATTGAAGGCAAGAAGAAAACCGTAGTAAAAACATGGTCGAGAAGTTCGGTGATTATTCCAGACTTTGTTGGACAAACCATTGCTGTTCACAACGGCAATAAGTTTATCCCGGTGTATATAACCGAAAATATGGTTGGCCATAAGCTTGGCGAATTTTCGCCAACCCGTATCTTCAGGGGCCATGCTGGAAGTAAAGATAAAGGAAAAAAATAAAGAATACGAATAATGGGATCAAGGAAACATATCAGCGCTGAGCGCCGGAAGGAAGAAAAAAAGTCGCTGGCTTTTGCCCGCCTGGGGAATGTTCCCACCTCGCCAAGAAAAATGCGTTTGGTGGCCGACCTGGTTCGCAACATGGATATCGAACATGCTCTCCATGTTCTTAAAACCAACCCAAAATCTCCTGCATTACGATTGCACAAATTACTGTTGTCAGCCATTGCCAATTGGCAGATAAAGAATGATGGCGTCAGGATTGAAGACAGCCATTTGTATATCAAAACCATCCAGGTTGATGGCGGTGCTGTTCTTAAAAGAATTCGTCCTGCCCCCCAAGGTCGTGCACATCGCATTCGTAAACGCTCCAATCATGTTACCATTATGCTCGAAGGCCGCGATAAACAAGTAGTTGCTGAAACAAGCACCGAAATCACAAAAGAATAAATCAATCAAATAACTGTTCAATTAAAACAGCAAACAAATAAATTCCTTTTTGAATGGGACAAAAAACAAATCCAATAGGTCTTAGGTTAGGAATCATCCGTGGGTGGGATTCTAATTGGTATGGTGGAAAAAGTTTTGAACATAAGCTTGTTGAAGATGATAAAATTCGCAAATACCTGAATGCCCGCCTCTCCAAAGCCGGCATCTCGAGAATTATTATCGAGCGAACCCTTAAATTGGTAACAGTAACTATTTTCACTGCTCGTCCGGGTATCATCATCGGAAAGGCTGGCCAGGAAGTTGACAAACTAAAAGAAGAATTGAAAAAGCTTACCGGCAAAGAAGTTCAGATAAACATTTCGGAGATCAAACGTCCTGAGATTGACGCAATAATCGTGGCTCAAACCATTGCCAGGCAACTTGAAGGCAGAATTTCATACCGCCGCGCTGTAAAAACCGCTATTTCATCCGCCATGCGCATTGGAGCCGAAGGTATAAAAGTTCATATTGGTGGCCGCTTGGGTGGAGCCGAAATGGCCCGCCGCGAACAATTTAAAGAAGGCAGAATTCCCCTGCATACCCTGCGGGCTGATATTGACTATGCTACTGCAGAAGCTCATACTACATACGGCCGGCTTGGCATTAAGGTTTATATCTGCAAAGGCGAGATTTACGGCAAACACGACTTATCGGCTACCCTTGAAAGCCTGCCAAAATCAAAACCCTCAAGTGCGCAACGTGGCAAGCCTCAACAACGCCCACGCCGCAGACCCAGATAAAACAGATTTTCACACATTAACTTGTTATAACAATGTTACAACCGAAAAAAACCAAATACAGAAAGCAGCAGAAAGGCAAAATGAAAGGTAATTCCATGCGTGGAAATCAATTGGCTTTCGGTTCGTTTGGCATAAAGACCCTTGAAGAATGCTGGCTCACCGGTCGTCAGATCGAAGCTGCACGTCAGGCCTTGACCCGTCATATGAAACGTGAAGGTCAGATATGGATCAGGATTTTCCCCGATAAGCCTGTGACCAAGAAACCCGCTGAAGTACGTATGGGTAAAGGTAAGGGTGCTCCTGAATACTTCGTGGCTCCTATTACCCCCGGGCGCATACTTTTCGAAGCCGAAGGCGTTCCGTTAGCCGTTGCCAAGGAAGGGCTCAGGTTAGCAGCTCAAAAGCTTCCGGTTGATACAAAATTTGTTATTCGTCGCGATTTTATTGAAGAAGCAATCTAAACAACCAACAGCACTTTGCATGCTTTTATCATGCAGTAGTGTTTTAAATAAGAAATCAAGAATATGAAACAGTCAGTAATAGTTGAGCTCTCCACCCCCGACATCATCGAAAGATTGGAGGAAGAACGCAAGCAACTGGTGAAACTCAAAATGAACCATGCTGTATCCCCGTTGGAAAATCCAAATAAAATCAAGGACTACAGAAAAACTGTTGCCCGCTTGGAAACCGAATTAAAAAAAAGGAAACTCGCCGGGCAGGCTCAAAAACAACAATAATCAGTTGAAGATGGAAACCAGGAACTTAAGAAAAGAAAAAACCGGGCTTGTAGTTAGCAACAAAATGGATAAAACCATTGTTGTACAGGTTGAGCGTAAGGTAAAGCACCCGAAATATGGCAAGTTCATCAAGAAATCGTCGCAGTTTAAAGCCCACGACGAAACAAATGAATGCCAGATCGGTGACACCGTTCGTATTATGGAAACCCGTCCTTACAGCAAGGATAAGTGCTGGAGGTTAGTCGAAATCATTGAAAAGGTGAAATAGTTATGATACAGCAGGAATCAAGATTGAATGTAGCCGACAACAGTGGTGCCAAAGAAGTACTTTGCATCCGCGTGTTGGGTGGAACCCGCAAGCGGTATGCTAGCATTGGCGACAAAATCATTGTTACGGTAAAGAACGCACTGCCATCGGGCAATATTAAAAAAGGAACTGTAGCCAAGGCTGTAGTGGTAAGAACGAAAAAAGAAATCCGTCGCAACGATGGTTCGTATATTCGCTTCGACGATAATGCAGTGGTAATTCTTAACGCTGCCGGCGAAATGACCGGTACGCGCATTTTTGGACCGGTGGCCCGCGAATTGCGTGAGAAACAGTATATGAAGATCGTATCACTAGCACCCGAAGTGCTTTAATATTAAAGATATGACCAAGAAGAAATTGCATATTAAGAAAGGTGATAGCGTGATGGTTATTGCCGGTGACGACAGGGGAAAACAAGGCAAAGTGCTCGAAGTGGATCCAGGAAAAGAAAGAGCGATCGTTGAAGGCATAGCCCTCGTGTCAAAACACACCCGTCCTAGTGCCCAAAATCCCAAGGGTGGTATCCTGAAAAAAGAATCATCGGTTCATATTTCGAACCTGAAACCAATTGACAACTCAGGCAAACCAGCCCGCATAGGCCGCAAAGTGGATGAAAAAACAGGGAAAAGTGTTCGTGTTTCAAAAAAAACCGGGGAGGTAATTAAATAATGAACTACATACCACGCCTTAGTAAAAAATACAAAGAAGAAGTTGTCCCTGCACTGCAAGACCAGTTCAGCTACAAGAACACCATGCAGGTTCCACGTATCAGTAAGATCGCCCTGAATCAGGGCCTTGGCGATGCCATTACCGACAAAAAATTAGTTGATGTTGGCATGAATGAAATGACCCAAATTGCTGGTCAGAAAGCCGTTGCTACCCGCTCGCGTAAAGACATTTCGAATTTTAAATTACGCAAGGGCATGCCCATCGGCATCAGGGTTACCCTGCGTGGCAATCGTATGTATGAATTTCTCGATCGTCTAATCTCGGTATCCCTTCCGCGTGTTCGCGACTTTAGGGGTATCAACGAAAAAGGCTTTGATGGCAGAGGAAACTATACCCTTGGAATTACCGAGCAGATAATTTTTCCCGAAATCAATATTGACAAGGTGGCTAAAATCAATGGCATGGATATCACATTTGTCACTACCGCCCGCACCGATAAGGAATGCCTGGCATTGCTAAAAGAATTTGGTTTACCGTTTAAAAATCAGAAATAAGTCTCATGGCAAAAGAATCAATAAAAGCAAGAGAGCTGAAAAGACAACGCATGGTTGAAAAGTATGCAGTAAAAAGAGCTGCCCTGAAAGCAACCGGCGATTTTATCGGTTTGCAAAAACTGCCCAAAAATGCTTCGCCCGTGCGCTTGCACAACCGTTGTAAGATCACTGGTCGTCCAAAGGGCTACATGCGTTTGTTTGGAGTTTCGCGTATTAATTTCCGCGAAATGGCCCTTAATGGGTTAATCCCTGGTGTGAAAAAGGCCAGCTGGTAAACCAACGCTTAAGTGAAATCATCTAATTATAAATAAGTAGGTATGAATACTGATCCAATTGCAGATTATCTGACTCGAATAAGGAACGCCGTGATGGCCAATCACAGGATTGTTGAAGTTCCTGCATCGAACATTAAGAAGGAGATCACCAAAATTCTTTTCGAAAAAGGATATATCCTCAATTTTAAGTTCGAAGATGATAGCCGCCAAGGCCTCATCAAAATTGCATTGAAATATCACCCCGTTACAAAACTGCCGGCCATTACCAACATACAAAGGGTGAGTAAGCCGGGATTGCGTAATTATACCGATTTTGAAGGCATCCCTAGGGTTATGAATGGGTTGGGAATCGCCATCATTTCAACCTCGCAGGGTGTTATGACCGATAAGGAAGCCCGAGTGAAAAAAATCGGTGGTGAGGTTTTGTGTTATATAAGTTAATAATGGAGGATTGAAAAAATGTCAAGAATAGGAAAATTACCGATCCCCCTGCCTGCTGGTGTAACGGTTGAGGTATCTCCAAATAATGTGGTAACGGTTAAAGGTCCGTTGGGCACATTGAAACAAGTTGTTGACCCTGTCATCACCATTAAAAATGTTGATGGGCAATTGCATGTCGAGCGTCATACTGACCAGAGAAATCACCGTTCGATGCACGGCTTGTACCGTTCACTCATTGCCAATATGGTGAAAGGTGTTTCAGACGGCTTTAAGATTATTCAGGAGCTTGTTGGTGTGGGTTATAAGGTTTCGAACGTGGGTCAGGTGCTCGAATTTTCATTGGGCTACTCACACAGTGTTTTCATGGAATTACCCGCCGAAATTAATGTAACTACATTAACCGAAAGAGGCAAGAGCCCTACCATTACACTGCAATCAACTGATAAACAACTGATTGGACAAGTTGCCGCCAAAATACGCTCGCTGAGAGAGCCCGAGCCTTATAAAGGAAAAGGCATTCGTTTTGCTGGCGAAAATATTCGTAAAAAGGCTGGCAAGACAGCTTCAAAATAAAAACATGTAACTTGCCCGGCAGCAATCGGGCATAAAATGAAAAAAAAGCATGGCTATCAAAAACAAAAAAGAATTCAGAAGAAACCGGATCAAAATGCGAATTCGCAAGGTAGTGAAAGGCACTCCCGGGCAGCCTCGATTGACTGTTTTCCGCAGCAATAAGCAAATTTACGCCCAGGTAATTGATGACCTCTCCGGCCACACCCTGGTTACTGCATCATCACGGGTTAATGAAATTTCCGAAAACAAAGTAACCAAAATCGAACAAGCCAGCTTGGTCGGGAAACTGGTTGCCGAAAAAGCACTAGAAGCCGGCATTCAGGCCGTAGTATTCGACAGGAACGGTTATTTATATCATGGTCGTGTTAAATCGCTGGCAGAAGCAGCCAGGAAAGCAGGTCTTAAATTTTAAAACATATGGCTAAAGTTAATATAAAGAGAGTAAAATCGAGCGAAATCGAATTCAAAGACCGCCTGGTAAGCATAAGAAGGGTTACCAAAGTAACCAAAGGTGGGCGAACTTTTAGTTTTTCGGCCATTGTTGTTGTTGGCGACGAAAATGGCGTTGTTGGATACGGACTTGGAAAAGCCAAGGAAGTTACGGCAGCCATTGCCAAAGGCATTGACGATGCAAAGAAAAATCTCATTCGTGTTCCGGTGATGAAATCTACGCTTCCACACGAACAACACGGAAAATATTGTGGTGCCTATGTTTTTCTGAAGCCCGCAGCCCCCGGAACCGGTGTTATTGCCGGCGGTGCTATGCGTGCAGTGCTCGAAAGTGTCGGTGTGAAAGACGTGCTCGCCAAATCTAAAGGATCGTCTAATCCCCACTCGGTAGTGAAAGCCACCATCAATGCCTTGATACAAATGAAAGACCCATACATGGTTGCACAATTGCGCGGTATTGAATTAAGTCGGGTTTTCAACGGCTAACGCTTAAATACAGGATGAAGATGAAAAAGCTGAGAATCAAACAAACAAAAAGTGGCATTGGCTACCCCGCTCGCCAGAAAAGAACCCTTATAGCATTGGGTCTGAAACGTATGCATCAGACAGTTGAATTGGATGCAACTCCCCAGATCATAGGGATGGTCAAAAAAATCGGTCATTTGCTGACGGTTGAAGAAATCTAGGAACAGAATAAACGATAAAGACATTGTAATTATGGATTTGAGCAATCTAAAACCGGCAACAGGCTCGGTGAAAAATAAAAGAAGAATCGGGCGCGGCGAAGGTTCAGGCAGTGGCGACACGGCAGGACGCGGGCACAAAGGTGCTCAATCGCGAAGTGGTTATAGTCGAAAAAAAGGCTTCGAAGGTGGGCAGATGCCCCTGCATCGCCGCCTACCAAAATTTGGCTTCAAGAATCGCAACCGAATTGAATACAGCGGAATAAATATAGATGTGCTTCAAAAACTAGCTGAAGAAAAAAACATCCTTTTATTTACCCCTGAGGTGCTTTGCGAAAATGGCCTTATTGGTAAAAATGACCTGGTGAAAATTCTCGGAAGAGGACAACTTACCCTCAAAATTGATGTTACAGCCAATGCTTTTTCAGCTTCAGCCGTTAAGGCCATCGAATCAACTGGTGGAACAGCAACCAAAATCTAATATTGAATGAAAAGGTTGATAGAAACTTTAAGAAACATTTACAAAATCGAAGAACTTCGCCAGCGTATTCTTTATACGCTTGGTATTGTACTGATCTATAGATTGGGAAGTTTTATCGTACTGCCCGGTGTTGACCCTAACCAGTTAGTAAACCTGCAACGGCAAACTTCAAGTGGTTTGCTTGGACTGCTCGATATGTTTTCGGGTGGCGCTTTCAGCAACGCTTCGATTTTTGCTCTGGGGATCATGCCCTACATCTCAGCATCCATTGTTATCCAGCTGCTGGGAATGGCTATACCCTATTTCCAGAAACTTCAAAAAGAAGGTGAAAGCGGAAGACGGAAAATAAACCAGATAACAAGATATTTAACGGTTTTAATCACTGGTTTCCAGGCTCCGGCTTACATCACCAATATGATTTCTCAACTACCACCCGAAGCCATCACTCCGTTTAACCCACTGGCCATTTCGCCATCCACTTTCTTCTGGATATCTTCTGTTATCATGCTGATTTCGGGGACCTTGTTTGTGATGTGGCTTGGCGAAAGAATAACCGACAAGGGAATTGGCAACGGTATATCACTCATCATCATGATTGGCATTATTGCCCGTTTACCATTTGCGCTTGCAGCTGAATTCTTTTCGCGCATGGAAGAGAAAGGAGGCGGACTGGTGATGTTCATAGTAGAACTAGCCATACTCGTCCTGGTGATTCTCTTGAGCATCCTCCTAGTTCAGGGTACCCGACGTATTCCTGTACAGTATGCCAAGCGAATTATTGGAAACAAACAGTATGGTGGTGTAAGGCAATACATTCCCCTGAAAGTGAATGCTGCAGGCGTGATGCCTATCATCTTTGCCCAGGCAATCATGTTCCTCCCCATTACACTGGCTGGGTTTGCCACATCGGAAATGTTGACAGGTTTTTTGTCAACTTTTTCAAACATGCATGGATTTTGGTATAACTTCGTCTTTGCTATTATGATCATTCTTTTCACATACTTCTACACGGCCATCACGGTGAACCCCAACCAGATGGCAGAAGATATGAAACGCAACGGCGGCTTTATTCCTGGCGTAAAACCCGGCAAAAAAACCGCTGAATTCATGGATACTATTATGTCGAGGATTACACTTCCCGGATCCATTTTCCTGGCTTTTGTAGCTATCATGCCGGCTTTTGTGAGCCTGATGGGAGTGAATGCACAGTTTGCCCAATTCTATGGCGGCACTTCGCTGCTCATTTTAGTGGGTGTTGTGCTGGATACCTTGCAACAAATTGAAAGCCACCTACTGATGCGCCATTATGATGGTCTTACAAAGTCCGGAAGGATTAAAGGCAGATCGGCATTCAGTGTTAGTGGTTAAAAGTAAAAAGATCAGACAATAGATGATATATCTCAAGTCGGACGAAGAGATAGCGCTGATACGAAATAGTTCTTTACTTGTTGGTAAAACGCTGGCCGAAGTAGCCAGAAATATTAGGCCGGGGGTTACAACCCAGTTTCTCGACCAGGTAGCCGAAACCTTTATACGCGATCACAAAGCAATACCGGGTTTCAAAGGTTATAAAGGATTTCCCGCCACGCTTTGCATTTCTATAAATGAGCAGGTGGTACATGGAATTCCGGGTAGTAGGGAAATGAAGGAAGGCGACTTGGTATCGATTGATTGTGGCGTCCTGAACGATGGATACTATGGCGATTCAGCCTACAGCTTTGCAGTAGGTGAAGTTAGTAATGAAGTGAAACAACTCATGAATGCTACCAAAGAATCGCTTTATCTGGGTATTGAGCAGGCGGTGCATGGCAAACGAACCGGAGACATCGGCAATGCCATACAAACGTATGTTGAGCGTTTGGGATTTTCCGTTGTGAGAGAACTCGTGGGGCATGGTGTGGGTAAGCACCTTCACGAAAGCCCCGAAGTAAGCAACTTCGGAAAAAAAGGCCAGGGAATGTTGTTGACCGTAGGAATGGTGATCGCCATTGAACCCATGATTAATCTGGGCAAAAGGCACGTGATACAGGAAAAAGATGGCTGGACCATTCGTACAGCCGATCGTAAACCTTCGGCACACTACGAGCATACCATTGCAATAAGGAAAAACAAGACAGAGATATTATCGAGTTTTGAAGAGATTGAGAAAGTACTAAACGAAAACTAAACCAGCGACAGCTGATATATGTCGAAACAATTAGCTATAGAACAAGATGGCGTGGTGAAAGAATCACTGGGCAATGCTATGTTCCGCGTAGAACTTGAAAACGGACATACCATCACTGCACATATCTCGGGCAAGATGAGGATGCATTATATTAAAATCCTTCCGGGAGATAAAGTGAAGATCGAAATGTCGGTGTACGATCTCTCGAAAGGCAGGATTACATATAGGTACAAGTAGATTTACTTACGGTAGAAATTATTAATATCGAACAGGCATGAAAGTTAGAGCCAGTGTAAAAAAAAGAACTCCCGACTGCAAAGTTGTGCGTCGAAAAGGAAGAATTTATATTATTAACAAGAAGAACCCCAAGTACAAACAACGTCAGGGATAGCGAAACATTAATTAATAACTGACATCAAATCATTAAGTTCTATGGCAAGAATTGCAGGTATAGACATACCAAAGAACAAAAGAGGCGAAATTGCGCTGACCTATATTTATGGTATAGGCCGTAGTGCCGCCCAAGAAATCCTGGCTGAAGCAGAGGTTGACATCAACAAAAAGGTTCAGGACTGGACCGATGAAGAACAAAACCGCATCCGATCAGTCATCAACGAAAAACACAAGGTTGAAGGATCGCTGCGATCGGAAGTTCAGATGAATATCAAACGGCTGATGGATATTGGTTGTTATCGTGGCATTCGTCATCGCATCGGGTTGCCCACTCGTGGGCAAAGTACTAAAAACAATGCACGTACGCGCAAAGGCAGGAAAAAAACCGTGGCCAATAAGAAAAAGGCTCCCAAAGGCTAAAAGCTAATTGGTATTTAATATCGAATATTTAAGAAGATCGAAATAATTGCGAAATGGCAAAGACCACAAAAACATCAAAAAAAAGAGTCGTTAAAGTTGATCCTATAGGCAGGGCATATATTACGGCATCGTTTAACAACATCATTATTTCGCTGACTAACCAAGCCGGCCAGGTTATCTCATGGTCATCAGCAGGAAAAATGGGGTTCAGGGGATCAAAGAAAAACACACCTTATGCTGCCCAGATGGCTGCATCGGAATGTTCAAAGGTAGCATACGACCTGGGCCTGCGAAAAGTGAAAGTATATGTGAGGGGCCCTGGCTCAGGCCGTGAATCGGCTATCCGCACTATCCACACATCTGGCATTGAAGTGGCTGAAATCATGGACGTTACGCCATTGCCCCACAATGGGTGCAGGCCTCCGAAAAGAAGAAGGGTATAACGAAATCGTTTAATCGAATAATCAATAGTTCATTATGGCAAGATATACAGGACCAACAACAAAAATTGCACGTAAATTCAGGGAGCCGATCTATGGCCCCGACCGTTCCTTCGAGAAAAAGAACTACCCTCCCGGAATGCACGGTAATAGTAAGCGAAGGGGTAAAACATCGGAATATGCACTTCAACTGATGGAAAAACAAAAGGCCAAATATACTTATGGCATTCTTGAACGTCAGTTTAAAAATATTTTCTACAAAGCTTCGCGCAAAAAAGGCATTACAGGTGAAGTTCTGCTTCAGCTGATCGAATCACGCCTCGACAATGTGGTATATCGCTTAGGCATTGCCCCAAGTCGCAGCGCTGCACGCCAGCTCGTTTCGCACAAACACATTATCGTAAACGGAAAAGTGATTAATATACCCTCGTTCCAATTGCGTCCGGGCGACATCGTTTCCATAAGGGAGAGATCAAGATCACTCGAAGTTATTGATCATTCGCTTTCGGGCCGAGGCATGCCATATTCATGGCTCGAATGGGATGGCAACCTGATGACAGGTAAATTTATGACCTACCCCGAACGCCAGGATATTCCTGAAAACATTAAGGAACAGCTCATCGTTGAGTTGTATTCTAAATAAGAAATGAATCCCGCATAAATCAATACAGCATTCATATGGCAATTTTACCATTTCAACAACCCGACAAGGTCATTATGATCGAATCGGATGAATTCCAGGGAGTATTTGAATTCCGCCCGTTAGAACCTGGTTTTGGCCTGACCATAGGCAATGCCTTGCGAAGGGTATTGCTTTCATCGCTCGAAGGATATGCAATTACCTCTATTCGTATCGAAGGGGTTGAACAGGAATTTTCTACCATCAAGGGCGTGATGGAAGATGTTACTGAGATCGCATTGAATCTTAAACAAATTCGTTTCAAACGGATTAACGATGCCGAGGAAAGCGAAAAAATCAACTTCGCCATTTCGGGGCACGACGCCTTCAAAGCAGGTGACCTCAACAAATATCTTACTGTTTTTCAGGTGCTTACTCCAGATATTGTGGTTTGCAACATGGAGACTTCGGTAAAGCTAAACATTGAGATACACATTGATAAGGGACGTGGTTATGTGCCAGCCGAGGAAAATAAAATTGAGAATGCCCCCCTTGGAGCCATTGCCCTTGATTCGATTCACACGCCCATAAGAAATGTGAAATTTCAGGTTGAAAACTTCCGTGTTGAGCAAAAGACTGACTACGAAAAGCTGTTGCTTACTATTCAAACCGATGGTTCGATTACACCCAAGGAAGCACTGAAAGAAGCTGCACGCACACTCATTCGTCATTTCATGCTCTTCAGCGATGAAAAAATTACTATTGATTCGGAAGAAAAAATGGTGAGCGAAGAGTTTGACGAAAGCACACTGCATATCAGGCAACTTCTGAAAAACAGGTTGGTTGATCTCGACCTTTCGGTACGTGCATTGAACTGCCTAAAGGCTGCCGATGTTGACACCCTCGGCGATCTTGTATCTTACAATAAAAATGACCTGCTAAAATTCCGCAACTTTGGCAGGAAATCGCTTACCGAACTTGAAGAGTTGGTAAGCGCCAAAGGCCTGGAGTTCGGTATGAATATAGCAAAATATAAATTAGAGAAGGATTAGAAGAGATGAGACACGGTAAGAAAATAAATCATTTAGGAATAAAGAGTGCGCACCGCCACTCGATGTTAGCCAATATGGCCTCCTCGCTAATCCTAAGCAAACGCATACAAACCACCCTTGCCAAAGGAAAAGCCCTCAGGGTATATGTTGAGCCCCTCATTACCAAATCCAAGGACGACTCAACCCATTCACGCAGGGTTGTGTTTAGTTATCTTCAGAACAAAGAAGCTGTTTCTGAGTTGTTCAGGGAAATTTCGGTGAAAGTGGCCAACCGTCCCGGTGGTTACACCCGCATTCTGAAAACCGGAAACCGCCTGGGCGATAACGCTGATATGTGCCTGATTGAGCTGGTTGACTACAACGAAAACCTGCTTGGCACCAAACAGGAAGCCAAGGCCAAAGCCACTCGCCGTAGAAGAAGCCCAAGCAAGAAGAAAGAAACTACCGAAGAGCCGAAGACTGCTGCCAAGAAAGCGGTAATAGTAGCAGCACCTGCAACTGAAGTTATTGACGAAATTGTAGCTCCCGAAACACAGACCGAAGAGCCCACTATCGAAGAGCAAACAGAAGAAAATACCGAATAACTGTTTTGTAATGCACCCGATGAAGGATAAAGCGGCAAGGCTGTTTTATCCTTTTTCATTTGCTACATTTGCCAGTCAAAACTAAAAGCAGAACTGAGGGAAGCACATTGCTGACTTTATTATATGTAAAATCTTAGAGAATAAACTTAACAATAAAAACCATGAGTGCTATTGTAAATATTACTGCCCGCCAGATACTTGATTCACGAGGCAATCCAACCATCGAAGTGGATGTTTATACGCAAAATGGCGTGCTTGGACGCGCTGCTGTACCCTCGGGCGCATCAACCGGAATACACGAAGCCGTTGAGCTGCGCGATGGAGACAAAAGCCTATACCTCGGCAAAAGCGTGCTGAAAGCAATTCAAAACGTTAATAACACCCTCAATGAAGAGCTGAAAGGCTATTTTGTATCGGACCAGATTGAAATTGACCGCCGAATGATCGAACTCGACGGAACACCTAACAAAGCCAACCTGGGCGCTAACGCCATTCTTGGTGTTTCGCTTGCCGTGGCACATGCGGCCGCACAGGAATCAGGCCACTATTTGTTTCGATATATCGGAGGTGTGAATGCCAACCTGCTTCCTATACCCATGATGAACATCCTTAATGGTGGCTCACACGCCGATAATAGCATTGATTTCCAGGAGTTTATGATCATGCCGGTTGGAGCGCGCAGCTTCACGGATGCCATTCGCATGGGTGCCGAAGTGTTTCACCATCTTAAATCGGTGCTGAAAAAAGCAGGCTACTCAACCAATGTAGGCGATGAAGGTGGATTTGCTCCCAACTTGAAATCAAACGAAGAGGCCATTACTGTAATACTGCAGGCCATCGAAAAAGCCGGCTACAAACCCGGACAAGACATATACATTACCCTTGACCCCGCAGCATCAGAATACTACCTGCCCGAAGAAAACGTGTACCACCTCCACAAATCTACGGGCGATAAGCTCACACCTGCTCAAATGGTTGACTATTGGAATAACTGGGTAAGCAAATATCCAATCATTTCGATTGAGGACGGTATGGCCGAAGATGATTGGGATGGCTGGAAACTGATGACCGACAAAATGGGAAAGAAAATTCAACTTGTTGGCGACGACCTATTTGTAACCAATACCGAGCGCCTCAAGCGTGGCATCGAAAACGGTGTAGCCAACTCAATCCTGATTAAGGTCAACCAGATTGGCACCCTTACCGAAACCATCGAAGCCGTTGAAATGGCCCACCGAAACAACTACACTTCGATAATCAGCCACCGTTCGGGCGAAACCGAAGATGTAACCATTGCCGACCTAGCTGTAGCACTGAAAACCGGCATGATCAAAACCGGCTCCGCCTGCCGAAGCGAACGCATTGCCAAGTATAACCAACTGTTGCGCATCGAAGAAATCCTGGGCACCTCGGCGCAATATCTGGGTAAAGACTTTAAATATATAAAGTAGTTTATTTAATGTCAGATTGCTGAAACAAGGCCGATCCATCAGGGTTGGCTTTGTTGTTTAGCTCCTCATACCTGAAACAATCCACCAGGTGATCGTTCACCATACCAGTAGCTTGCATAAAGGCATAGCAGATGGTGCTGCCTATGTTGTGAATTGCTTTTGAATTGTATCTT